>DYHU01000123.1:6465-8718 GCA_020724025.1 Syntrophorhabdus sp.
CCTGTTGTCACCATCGTTTCGCAGGCCACCCGCGCCTGTGGGTCCTGTGCGATAATGGCATCCAGAATGGCATCGGAGATTTGATCCGCCACCTTATCCGGATGCCCCTCGGTGACGGATTCAGAAGTGAATAAAAAGTCTGTCATGGACATATCCTGTTTCCTCCTTTAGGGTTTACCCCGTTAGAAAGCCACACCCTTTCTAACGGGGTTTATGCTTTTAGCTCTTCTGCAATAGATTTACTGAAATCCTCTGGAAATCTCTCGGCCATCCACCTCCGGACATGCCGCTTGATTTCCGTGGCGGTGGAGAACTGGAACAGTCTTTCCGCCAGGGACTTCGTCTCTTCCGCCTTCACCATGCGAAGGATCTTCTTCACCTTCGGAATGGCGATCGGATTCATGCTGAACTCCTCCAGGCCCAAACCCAATAAGATTAACACATAGGCAGGCTCTGCGGCCATCTCCCCGCAAATGGCCACAGGAATTCCGACATTTCGGGCGGACTGGACCACGCTCCGGACGATTCTCAAAATTGCAGGGTGAAGGGGTTCATAGAGATAGGAGACATGCTCATTGATCCGATCGACGGCCAGAGCATACTGGATGAGATCATTCGTCCCGATGCTGAAGAAATCCACTTCGCGGGCCAGAATATCCGCGGTGATTGAAGCGGAGGGGATCTCGATCATCGCTCCGATCTTGATCCCCCGGTCAAAAGGAATCTTTCCCCGAATCAATCCCTTCTTCACCTCCTCCAGGATGGTTTTCGCCCTCCGGATCTCTTCAATGCCGGAGATCATCGGGAAGAGGATTTTCAGCTTACCGTGAGCGCTGGCGCGCAGGATCCCGTTCAACTGGGCCTTAAAGATATCGGTCTCCTTAATGCTGAACCGGATGGCCCTCAGCCCCATGGCGGGATTCGTCTCGTTGCCCTTTGAATAACCGTCAAGGAACTTGTCTCCTCCGATGTCCAGTGTGCGGATCGTAACAATACCGGGTGAGATGTTCTCCACCAGCTTTCGATAGGTTTGATAATGTTCCTCCTCGGTGGGCAGATCTTTCCGGTTGAGGTAGAGGATTTCGGTCCGGTAGAGTCCGATTCCTTCTGCCCCATGGCTTTTGGCGGAGGGAATCTCTTCCACCATTTCGATGTTTGCCTGAAGACGAATGCGGACCCCATCCCTCGTCTCCGCCGGCAGGGAGGCATATTTCAGGACCTCCCGTTCCAGCAATCTGACCCGCTTCCTCCTCTCCACAAAGGATTCGGAGATCTCTTCGGTCGGATTGATGACCACCTCTCCCGCTTCCCCGTCGATGATCAAGAGATCCCCTCCATTGATGAGGGAGGTGGCCGCCTCCAATCCCACCACGGCGGGAATGCCCAGGGAACGGGCGAGGATGGCGGTATGAGAAACCCTTCCGCCGATTTCCGTGACAAAGCCGGCCACCTGGTTCAATCGCATCTGGAGGGTATCGGCGGGAGAAAGATCATGGGCCACAACGATCACCTTCCCTTTAATCTTGGTGATGTCATCATGCTTCCTTCCCATGAGGTTCCGGAAGATCCTCGCTGAGACATAGTAAAGGTCGCTTCTGCGTTCTCTCAGATATTCGTCCTCAATTGCTTTAAAGGCGGCGTCCAGTTTTTCGAGGGTGAGATCCAGGGCCCATTCTGAATTGATCTTTCTCTTCCGGATATTCTCCACCGTGTTCTGGATCAGCATCTGATCGTCCAGGATCATCAGGTGGACATCGAGGATGAAAGCGTGTTGCCTCACCTCCGGATCCAGAATCTTCTCCTTGAACTCCTGCAACTGGCTCCTGGCCTCTTCAATCGCCCTGTGAAACCGCTCCACCTCTTCATCCACCTGGGACGGGTGGATCCTCTTCTGGGGAAAACGGACTTTGAATCGTTCCACCAGATAGGCCCTCCCGGTGATGATTCCCGGAGAAGCGCCAATGCCGTGGATGACTTTGTTAATCTGCTGTTGAACTGCCATCCTTATTCCTCACCGAACTTATTTTCAATCAGTTTGCCAAGAGTCTGGATCGCCTGTCCCGCATCCCTTCCCTCCGCCCTGAGCGTGATCCGGGTCCCCTTTGTGGCGGCTAACATCAGAATCCCCATGATGGACTTTCCATTCACTTCCAGTCCATCCTTCTCAAGGCTCACATTCGAAACAAACCGATTGGCCGTTTTCACCAGAAGGGCCGCCGCCCTCGCATGAAGCCCTAACTTATTCCTAATGGT
>DYHU01000123.1:8818-10507 GCA_020724025.1 Syntrophorhabdus sp.
CCCTACTTCTTCTCCACCCGTTTTTTAAGCACCTCGCTGGCCAAATTGATATTTCTCTGACCATAATCGGTGATGAAAGCGGCCAACGATTCAAGGTCCATATTGTCCTGGTAGGTGGCCAGTTTCAACAACATGGGCAGGTTGACGCCTGTGATCACCTCAATCTTCTTTTCTTCGAGAAAAGAGAGGCTGATGTTGGATGGGGTTCCTCCATACATATCCGTCAGAATCAATATCCCCTGTCCCCCCTCCACCTTCCGGATGGCGGCGATGATCTTCTCCCGGATTTCCTCCGATCCTTCCTTGGGATCGATCGATACGGGTTGAAACTGCTTCAACTCCTCTCCCACCACGAGCTGGGCGGCAGCGATCAACTCCTCTCCCAGACGGCAATGTGTAACCACAATGACTCCCACCATCTCTCTCACCCTCTCTCTGCGTCTCGGTGACGCACGGATAAAAACACGCCTTCTTTCGCCATCTCATCCCGCAGCATCTCAACCAACCGGTTGACAATGACAATGGAACGATGCCTTCCGCCTGTGCATCCCACTGCAATGGTCAAATGGGTTCTCCTCTCCCGGAGATAGAAAGGAAGGAGAAACCGGATGAACTCCCGGGTTCGGCTTAGAAATTCCTTTGACTCCTCCCACTGTAAAATATACTCTGCCACTTCGGGGTCGTCCCCCCTTAACCGTTTCAGTTCCTCGACGAAATGAGGATTGGGCAAAAAACGGACATCGAACAGTAGGTCCGCCTCGTAGGGAACTCCGAAGCTGTATCCGAAAGAGAGGAGGATTACGGTCAGCCGCCCTTCCTGCGAACCCTCCTGGGCGTACTGCTGGATCTTCTCCTTCAGTTCGTGTACGTTAAACCCGGAAGTGTCGATCACCTGGTTGGCCATATCCCGTATCCCCCCGAGCCGCTCCCTTTCGATACGAATCCCCTCCAGGATCGAGCCTCCCAGCGCGAGGGGATGCTGACGCCGTGTTTCACTGAAACGCCTCATCAGGATGGGGTCGGAGGAGTCTAAGAAGAGTATCTCAATAAGGTAGCCCTCCTTCCGGAGGTCTTCAATGATCTTCCTTGAATCCTCAAAGAAATCCATCCCCTCCTGTGCAGAGGCCGGATGGGAGTCCGCTCCCCGGATATCCTCCACCACAGCCACTCTGGAGATCTTGCCGCCGGACTGTCCGCAGAGTTCGAGAAACTTGGGTAAAAGAAGGATGGGAAGGTTGTCGACGCAGTAGAAACCGATATCCTCTAAGGCCTTAATGGCCGTCGTTTTCCCTGATCCCGAAAGACCGCTGATGAGAATCACCCGGAGGCTCTTCACTCCATCTCGCCCTCGACTTCAAGTTTATTTTCCCCCTTCTCCTCCATCCTGCGAAGGAGTTTTTTCTCAAATTCCAGCGCTGAATCGTATCCCATCACCTTGAGGAGGTGATTGCGCGCGGCCACTTCGATGATCGTCGTTAAATTCCGGGCGGGTGTGACAGGGATTCTCAACATCGGAAGTTCGACCCCCAGAACCGTATACTTTTCCTCCTCAAATCCGAGGCGGTCATATTCCTGCTGGGTATCCCATTCGACCAGTTCCAGGACTAACTCGACCTTCTTCTGTTCCCGGATCGCCTCCACGCCGAAAAGGCTCCGGATATTGATAATCCCGAGTCCCCGAACTTCCAT
>DYHU01000550.1 GCA_020724025.1 Syntrophorhabdus sp.
ACTGGGGTCGCTGGGCGGACAGGAAAGGTGAAACAGGGCATGAGAGGAGAAAGGAGACCTACCCAAGAAAACTTTTTGCTGCCTTCACAAAACGGATGGCGCTGTTCAATGTTTCTTGTGCCTTCTCCTTTGTAATAGGTTTCAGGGTCTTATAATCAGATACTTGTCTCAATTCAAAGGCTTTGTGCAAATCCTTCGAAAGCTCCTGCGGAAATTTCCCTTTCACCACAAATTCAGTGTCAAAGAGGCTGATTACTCCTGTATGTTTTGAAGGGACTTTTCCGATTTTCTGAAGAAGGGCGAGTACCGCATAAAACATCGCATAATAAGCCCTGTTCACTATACTCTGCGGACTGCGATTCCCTTCAAGAAGAAATCGCGCGTCTTCGAGCGCAGTCTGCGCCTGCTCAAGACGATGCCTTATGAGACTCGCGATCTCTTGTTCTTTCATAAAGATACACCTTCCGCTTCAACAGCCTGTACAAGCAAAGAATATCGCTCAGGGCTGTTTTCCCACTCGCTTCGTGTAAAGACAACCGGCACGATGACAATCCCGTATTTAAACCCCGCCTCCCACGCGCTGTCACTTACGTAATCAAAGTCTTCTTCTTTAGCAGAATCATCCAAGACAACCACGACATCCACATCGGAGGACGAACCTGCGTCACCCCTGGCTCTTGAGCCGAACAGAATCAACCTATGCAAGTTGCCCCGTTTCACCAACAATTCTTTAAATGTGTCGAGAACTGTCTTCTCAATTTTATCCATTTACTCTCCTTTTCAGCTTTTAACCTTTTACTTTCGAATAGTAAAGGATAAGCGTCAGGCAATGGTAATAAGACATTTTTGTCGATTCTTGATGAAGTCTGTTTTAAACCTCTTGATCAGACCTTTGAAAACTTGATCTAAGTTCTTTAGCGCCTGTTTCAATCACCCCCCGGAAGTTGACCTATATATACCAAAAATTTAATTTTATAGCAATTTTCTGAGGAACCAGTGATCAGTAAGCAGAAGGCAGTAAGCAGTTAGCAGTAGGTAGAAAGCAGTAACGGAAAGCATCCTTTTTAGAAGGAAAAGATTGGCATCATTCGGGAAGTGATTCGATAAAGGACGGCATGTTGAGATCTAGAAGAAGCTGGCCGAAATCAGTCCCCCCTTTCTGCAAAAAAGACAGTCAGATAGCCACCGCCCGCATTGTTTTGGCAGGGAACCGGATTTGGGTGATTTTGCAGAAGAGAGAAAATCAAGACAAGAGCGACAATCTCCCATCCTTACGCTCCGGGATGATCTGAGTATCCTTTTCACAGACCCCTCCACTTTTTATGACGCAAAAAGGGCGCCGGATTGTGACCATTTCGACAGGGGCGGGTCACCGAACTGAACGAAATCTCCGGGACTCCCTTGCGGTCGGTCCCTTCCATGACTCAGACATTTGAAGAAACATCCCGCTCCGACAAAAGAGAATCCTTTTCCGGTTTTGACAAGCCATGAGACGGGCATTCTTAGAGTTTGGGTTGGGGTGAGATTTGACCTCAGAGAAAAATGACTTAGAGAAACTGAGAGAAAATGTTTGACGCGCTCATAGATAGGGTGTAGATTTGCATTGTTAATCGATGGGGATATATGTCCGGACAGATCTCCTATACTGTAAAGTGTAGCTGTAA
>DYHU01000551.1 GCA_020724025.1 Syntrophorhabdus sp.
CCGATGTGAAGAAAGTCTATTCGGAGAAGTTCGCAAGCGGCGTAATCCCAAAATAGGGAAATTCGAAACACGAAATCCGGGCGAAGCTTCCCGAAGGGATCAATTCGAAACAATCTCAAATGACCAAATTTCAAATGTTCGAAACAAATAAAAGTTTAAGACATTTGGGTTTTGAAAATTTGAATTTGTTTCGGATTTCGATATTCGAATTTCGAATTTTAAATTATTGGAGACATCAATGTTCGAACGAGTCTTTCTTGAAGATGTGGGAAAACCTTACTCCATCACTCCCACCGGGCATGCCCGGGCATGGGAGGTGAGGAACCTTCGAAATGACCCTCTCCTCCCTCCCCTGATCTATGTGGTGGAGAGCGAGATGGGCGAATCGTTTCTCTTAGGAAGAGGGATCAGCGGCAGACAAAAATTCAATATGATCCGCTATATCGCCACGTCCTTCGTCGAACTCTTCCTTGAACAACTCAACAAGAAAGCCTGTGCTCAATACCTCATTCTCAGGGGAGCTTATCCCTTCGACCTTCAGCAAGCCTTCGGGTGCGCTCCTCCCTATGACCGCATCCTACTCCCCACCGGCTTTATCAAGCTCCAGAGGGTCCTCAATCAGGAAGGGAATGATTGGAAAATCCTTGCTAAGAACTTCGTCGGAGCGTATCAGGGGGAGACCTGGCTCATACCCGATACGGCTATTGCTTCGGGTTCGACCATCGCCTTTTTCCTGAGGAATGCATTCTCTCATCATCTCCCCAAACAGGTCTATATCTTTACGGCCTGCGGAAGCCTCGAAGGCATTCAGCGAATCTATCAGGAATGTCTGAAAAAAGAGGTCGAATTGATCCCTGTCTTCTCCCAGTGTATCTTTGAGGTTTCCGGGGAGGGAAACCTGCCGGGTCTTCCACTCACCGATCTTCCTGTGACTAATCCGGGTTCCATTACGACACAAAAATTTTATGAGAAAGCCTTTCATCGCTATCAGGGAAAGCGGATGTGTTGTGTGGGTGACATCGGTGAAAGCCTGGACGACCCCATTCAATACTCCCTTCATACCCTCTGGGAGATGCAGGTCCTGGGGATGGATCCGAAAAGGGAAGACTGGGATTTGTGGACTGTGGAGGTTCGGGAAGAAAGTTTTCAGAAGAGGGTTCGGGATTTCAAACCATCCCTTATCGAATATTTTAAGGAAATATGGAAATGAGCAGGGTTTGGCAAATAACAACAAAAATCTCCTCTCCCCATGGGGGAGAGGATTCACCCCATTAGATAGACGATATTATCAACCTTGACGACATGAGGAACTTATCTAACGGGGTGAAGGTGAGGGGGAATAAAGATTCTTGCCCACCCTCACCCCCTCCCTCTCTCGTCCAGAGACTGTGTCGCAATTAGCCGTTCGCCCTTCGACATCCTCAGGACGAACGGCTAACCAATTGATTTTAAATGTGCCGTAGTCCGTTCGTGGTGAGTCCCGCGAAGCGCGGGATCGAACCATGAACGGACTTGCGACACAGCCTCCCAAGGGAGAGGGAGATATCGGTTGATGATTTTCAAAAGATTTGGAAGGAAGCACATTGAACCATCATGAACTAACTCCTCCCGTTGCTATCCGTCTGGTCAATGTGAGGAAATATTTTAAGGACCGGGATG
>DYHU01000552.1 GCA_020724025.1 Syntrophorhabdus sp.
GATAGCGGATCAGATTAATATAGGGAGCTGGCAGGAGAGCAACAAGGCGTCGCAGAAACGCAAGGGGATCGAGGATGATCTCTGACCTGCCTTCGGGATTGGGCCATGGCCGGTGCAGACGATAGCGAACATTGCCATCCTGGTTTACAGAGAGTCGGTTTATTGAGAATGGCGCTCGAAGACCGTATCTACAGAGCCGTTCCAGACCCGGGCGGTCATTGGCAGCGACGGTTCTGGCAGCGTGGAGAGTAAAGCCGTTCACCTTTGCGCAGAGAGGCTTTACATCTTCACTTTCATGAGCGTCACTGAAAGTATGCACAGGCAGATGGAGCGATTCACCTGTGCATGAGTATATTAGTTTTTGGTGATCTTCGTGCGTCTCAGTCTGTTCAGAAGCCTGATCGAGACGGCGTTTTGCAATAGCGCTCAGACGCTCAGATAGACGCATCGCAATATTTTGGATGTCTTGATCAGAAGGCGGCGGCAGGGCAGCGAAGACGCGGGAGTCAGCGGGACCTGGAACGAAAAGCCCGTCCGGCAGGATGCTGTGGAGGTGTGGATTGAGATTAAGGATGCCGCCAAACCTTTGAACGAAGGTCACAGAGCCAGTCTGTCCATCGCACAAGCCCATGCGGCGTCCTCGCAGGCGCTGCCATGCGAATATGGTTCGCAGAAATGTCCGCAGCATCGAGGATAGGAACTCACGATCCACTGCGAGTAGAAACCGTATCTGCCATGGAAATGTGAGCACCCACTGACGATAAGGGACATCAGGAAGGACACGATCCACGAGATGTGCGGCAATATCCGCTGTCCGTCGTGCCCAGCATGATGGACAGAGCCTGCCCTTGCAGGAAAATGCCACGAGTCTCTCAAATCCGCATGAGGGTGTCCCCTCCAAAATCCGCAACCAGAGGGAGCGGATTTTGGGAGGAAGTGCCCCTAACGGGCACTTCCGATAGGATGGAAGGACAGCGAAGTCGGGCGAAACCTCTTGACAGCAGACCACAGTCAAGATACCTGCGAAACTCATGCTCAACGAACCGGGGGTAGCCCGTGCCAGACTCGTCCTGTTGTCGAGCATCGTACAGCAAAGTCTCAAGATGTTCGCTCACCACGGAATAAAAGACTGTTTTCTCTGGTTCATGTCTGCGATAGCCAGCAGGAACGGGTTGCGATGCTGCACCTGACTCCCGCTCATAGAAAATAGCAGGCAGTTCATTATTTACATGTTGCGTAACGTGGCTTGATGCACATTGCATGTCCATGCAATTAAGCACACTCCGTGCCACCACATATCAGGATTCAAAAATGCACTACTGCTCGCATGAGAAATAATATCTCTACGCTGATTTATATGGAACATTTGTCCACAATATGGACAGATATGGACAATTTAGACTGATGAAGTTGATATAGCTTTCAGGTCGGCAGTATAGGTGCCGAACGAACGGAGGGGGCGTTGAAGGAGCTACAGGGGATCTGAGTGATTGCCCCTACATGAAATTTGTATGGCAAATGATTGTTTCTCTCCAAATTCTTTAATTTCTTTGGATGAAAAAGCCCGCATTCAATCCTCCATAAACGCCATTTCCTCTTCTATCAGATGTTCACCCCAAAAGCAACGTAGTCAAACAATGTGAACCCCACGGTTTATA
>DYHU01000553.1 GCA_020724025.1 Syntrophorhabdus sp.
CTTGATGAATTTCAATTCTTCTTCAGTCAAGCCGAGAGGGGTCAAATGTTCCATCTTTGATTCAATTCCATAACGTTCAAAGAATCCCTCTTCAATCCTTATCTTGCATTTTCCACACTTCTTCTTCTCTCCGCAAACACCTTCGATATCCACACCCAATTCCCTGGATGCCTCAAGAATAGTCTTTCCACTTTCTATTTCTCCTCTCCGACCCGAGGGCTGAAAAATGACCTTATGTTTCATGACTGATCCTCCCTTTCAATTCTAACGATCTAAGATTCTTCCTCCTTCTGATACTTGCTCCTTCTCTGAACCCTTGCCCCTGCCCCACAGTGGTCCGACACTCCACGAAGCAGGGCCTCTTTGTAGGCCTCGATGTCGAGGAATATCTTTCGCAGGTCTATCGGTTCTCTCGGGAGCATAAAAAAGAAAGGATTTTCGTAGCAGTGGGTCTCCAAAATAGACGCTTTCTCCCCTTTGATGTTTTCATTAATCCAGGTGATACGTCCAGCGACAGGGGACTGAATGTTAAACATTGCTTTATAAGTTTCTATGAACAGGACATCGTCGCCTTTCTCCAGAGAATCTCCTGCTTCGACGATGTATTCTAAGTAAGTGAATCCGCTGACTAAGATAACGCCAGCGTGGGTGACTCCGAATGCCAGCTCACCATCCTCTCCCAGAGGTCGGACCCATAATTCTTGAGAAGGATAATAAAAAAGGTCCTCCCGAAGTTCAATCTTCTGTCCATAAAATCCTTCCAAAATCATCCTTAGCTTCCTCCTGAGAGGATTCGAATGATTTCAATCCTATCTCCAGGCTGGATTACTTTCTGATGGACCTCGGTTTTCAATATCATCTTTCTGTTGCAGGCCACCCAGTAAGGACTGCTCTCTTTTATATCAAGCTCTTCCAAAAGATCTCTTAAAGGGATGGGCTCTATGATCTCTATGCGTTTCAAAGATCCTTCAAAGAGCACCTCAACAAAGCCGGCTCTCATGCTTAAGTTTCTTTCCCTTCCACCCCCGGCAGTGGATTCACATTCTTTGGCCTGTAAACTCCCGGAGCTACTTTGAGATAACCAAGGACCTCCTCCACATCCACTTCATAATCGCAAAGGGTCAAGTCCCTGGCTTGAATCTTCTGAGAATGAGAGTGATAATCCGGACTTTCTTTCATCCCTTTTATCAGCATCACTGCCTTTTGGGCAACTTCCCTGGCAAGACGCTGTCCGGAATCCTCCAAGACCTTTCTCGCCCTTCCGGGGAAGAGACCAGTCTCACTGATGATTTCTGGAATGTAAATCCTGGCGGCCGGTATGACCTTAAGCAACCAGAAGAGGTTTGATCCGCACTGGTGGGCGCACCCGTCAAGGATGATGGTCGGGTATCTCTCCACTATTTCGATCTCATCAGGCATTCCTCGGATGAGCCGATGCATATCGAGAATTTTCACGTCCAATTTAAAGAGTTCTTCTTCGAGAAGATAACCGGCCAGCCGAGTCACGCAGGAGACGTGTAACCCGATTCCCCCGCAAGGATAAATCACAACCTTATCGACACTCATGAAATTCCGGTCCCCGATCCCAGAGAGGAGGCATTGTCCTTGGTCGATAGATCGCTGGCTCTATCTGGATATAATCCAAAGATTCAACT
>DYHU01000124.1 GCA_020724025.1 Syntrophorhabdus sp.
TGGAACAATGGAATATTGGAATAGTGGTTCTTAACCCATTATTCCATCATTCCAACATTCCATCATTCCTTTTAAGGTGGTTTATGTCGATCGATCTTTTGAAGAGATGCCCTCTTTTTGCAGGATTAAAGGACGAAGATCTGAAGAGGGTGAGGGCTATTGCAATGCTCAGGCAGGTCGGCAAAAAGGAGGTTCTCTTCTCCGAGGGTGAAGAGGCAAAGGGATTCTATGTTATCCTCTCCGGAAAGGTGAAACTCTACAAATTTTCACTGGAAGGCAAAGAGCAGATTCTCCATGTGGTCTCAGCGCCGGATGCCTTTGCTGAGGCCGCACTCTTTCTCGAAGGAAGTTACCCTGCCTTTGCCGAACCATTGAGCGACAGTCAGCTTCTTTACATTCCCAAGAGGGATTTCATTCAGATGATCGAGAAAAATCCTCAGCTCAGCATCAATATGATCGTCTCCCTTTCTCACTATCTGAGGCGGTTTGCCTCTCTGATTGAAGAGCTTTCGCTTAAAGAGGTCTCCTCCCGGATTGCAAAATATCTGCTCGATCTCTCGGTGAAGTTGTCAAAAGAGGGGAAAAACCCGAAGGAGGTTGAACTCGATCTGAGCAAGACTCAACTGGCTTCGAAACTGGGAACGATCAGCGAAACCCTTTCCAGGACGTTAGGGAAGATGAAAGCCAAAGGGATCATCGATGTGAAAAGGAATAAGATCCTGATTCTCGACCGAGAGCTCTTGGAAGAGCTGGCTTCGGGCATCAAATTGTAATGGGTGACCCACAATAGGATCCCAAATAAAAGTTGACAGCAAAGAGTAGATCAATTATTTTACACATAAAAGGTATGTAATAAGGAGGCATAACAATGGTGAGGATCAATACTGTTTTTCAAGAGGAGATTGTTGAAGAGATTGACCGGATCGCAAAGGTGGAAGGGAAGAGCAGGAGCCGGTTGTTAAGGGAGGCGGCCCAGAAGTTGATCCAAGATTATCAACAGCAGAAGGCGGAGGAAATCAGAAAAAAAAGGGTTGCCCATGCCATTGACGTTCAGGATAGATTAAGGGAGAAATCAGGGGAATGGGATTCTATTTCTGAGTTGCGAAAGTGGAGGGAGAAGCATTCATGAAAGGATGTGTCTTGGACACCTCCGTGGTTCTTAAATGGTTTAGCGAGTTTGGAGAAAATGATCTCGATCAAGCTCTTCGGCTGAGACAAAACCTCCTCGAGCGATCAATACTTTTCATCGTTCCGGAATTATTGTTTTACGAATTGGCCAATGCACTGCGATATAACCCCAATTTTTCGGCGAAGGATGTAAATGAGGCCCTGGATTCGGTATTTGATATGGGGTTGGAGGTAAGAAGGGCGGATAAAAAAGTGATGGAAGAGGCAACCACCATTGGGTTCAAATTTAATATTCCTGTTTACGACGCCTATTTTCTTTCGTTGTCAAGAAGTGAAGGGAAGCCCTTAATCACCGCAGATTACAAATTCGTTGAGAGAATGAAAGGAACGAAAGGGATCATCAAGCTTTCTGATATTTAAGAGTTCCGCCCTTTGAGCGGTTTATTTTTCTAAAACATCATTGAATTAACGG
Organism: Syntrophorhabdus sp.; assembly: GCA_020724025.1. Next base: position 1,601 of record DYHU01000124.1, read on the forward strand.
CGGCGTTCAAAAAGGCTCGCCATCGCTTTAACTGTACGGTTAATTTCATAAAAGGTTGGCCAGCTTTCCTCTTCAAGGGGCAATCGGGTGGCCTCCCGCATTGTTTCCGGTCCCATTAACCAGAAGAGGATGGGTTTTCTCGGTCACTGGCGAACGAATAACGGACGGCTGATAACTGCACAGTTTAGACATTAAGTATATCAAATTTCCCTCTCCCTTCTTCAGAAAAGTCTTGACATGTATATTCCTGCCATATACAATAACTTATCGTGGAAGATACTTTTGGCAGTTTTGTCGGCTTCCAGTGGGACCGGGGTAATAGCAATAAAAACCTCTTCAAACACAATGTTCAAAACTGGGAATGTGAGCAGGTATTCTTTAACAAGCCGCTCCTTGTTCTCGAGGACCCGGGGCACTCGGTTGATGAAAAGCGATGGGCCGGATTTGGTGAGACAGATTCAGGTCGTCCCCTGGCGGTGATATTCACGAAGAGAGGCAACCTACTCAGAGTCATCTCTGCACGAGACATGAACAGTAAGGAGAGAAAATTCTATGAAGAAAATGAAAAGAAAAATTCTGAATTTTAAGAATGAAGATGAAGAACGAGAATTTTGGGCTACCCATTCCCCTCTGGATTATTTTGATTCGAAAAAGTTCAAAAGGGGGTCGTTCCCCAACCTGAAGCCGTCGCTCAAATCCATCTCTATTCGTCTCCCAGAAGATTTGCTGGTGGAGCTTAAGACTCTTGCAAATAAGAAAGATGTGCCCTATCAAAGTCTTGCAAAAATATTTCTCGCAAGGCAAATTACCCTCGAACGGGGATCCTTGAGTAGCCGTTCCGGAAGACGTAAAGAAAAAGTCGCAGCCTAACCGTTATAAGGCAGGTGCTATCTGCCATCCGCAATCTGCAATGATAAGATTTCCACTTCTAAAAAATCCCCTTCCTTTACCTGAAGAGCTTCTTTAATCATTTTGGGGGCAATCAACTCCATCTTGTTTTCGGGATAACCTTCCACTAATGGAAGGACAATGGCTCCCTTTAACTGGTCGTTGATGAGGACGGGATAACATTTGGCGCTGCAAAACGAGGGATCTTCAGGGGTGATTTCTATTCCCCTCATGGTCTTGAGGGCATTGAAAGTTTGAAGGGATTCAGGATCAACGATCGAAACATTTAAAGTGCCGGGATAGGGATCGATGGAGAGTTTTAAGATAAATTGCTTTCTGACCCAGGGAATCTGGGTGAAACGGCCTGCCTCCCTGAGTCCCTCAACGATTCTCCCCTTAATCTTAATGGTTCAGTCCTTTCTTTTTCAGGGTCTTTTTGATCTCGGCGCTTCCCCAGCGATCAAAGAGGTCGTGCTCAATATGGAACAGGTCGAGGATTTTCCCAATGGTATGGTGAATAAGATCATCTATGGTTTTGGGATGAAAGTAGAAGGCAGGAATAGGCGGGAGGATGATCACCCCCGAGTCGGCGAGGTTCATCATCAGGTTGAGATGACCTTTATGGAGGGGGGTCTCCCGCACGGCGAGAACCAATTTTCTTCTTTCTTTAATCGTCACATCTGCCGCACGAATGAGAAGATTTACATTAAAAGAATTGGCAATCGCCGAAAGGCTCTTGATGGAACAGGGGATGACAACCATTCCATCGGTGTGGAAAGAGCCGCTGGCAATATCCGCTCCGACATCTTTAATATCGTAGACGACTTTGGCCAAAGATTTGATGTCCTCCGCCTTCCAGTCGGTCTCCATGAGGATGGTCTTTTCCGCGGCCTCTGTGATCACTAAGTGGGTTTCCACATTTGATTTGGAGAGGACTTCAAGAAGTCTTATCCCATAGATGGCTCCGGTCGCACCGGAGATTCCTACGATTATTCTCTTCATCTCATTCCCCTTTGATGAGCTTTTGAAGGACAGGAGTAATCCGTTTTTTCACCTCTTCGGGAGTGTCCACCTTTTCAAAACCTTCAGGTCTGGGTTTGGTCGCATCCAACCCCATTTTTGCCGCTAAAAATCCATGGCCCGAAGATGGGTCAATGGGTTGGCCTCTGAGGTTCGTCATGACGATAAGGTCCTTGTCTGCCTGAAATCGTGTTGCCATAGCCCATTCCACATCCTGATCATCTTGTATATTGATATCGGTATCAACCGCAATCGCCTTTTTGATATTGGAAAAAGAGAGGGCAAGCGTTAAAGCCCTACGAATTTCACCCTTATTTTCCGTATCCAGGCTTATCACCGCATGCGCCCCGAATGTTCCGGGGATGAGGCGAATTTCCATGATGGAGGGGATTTCCCTCTTCATCTTCGGAATGAAGTCGAGACCGTGAACAAGGTAAAGGAGATTGTCCACCTCCAGGCTCCAGGGGACGATGGCATGGTAAATGGCGTTTTTCCGTAAAGTGATGGCAGCCGCCTGGATGGTAGGGCTTTTTGAAAAACCCATGTAATATCCGCTTGATTCTCCGAGTATTCCATCCTTTTCCTTGCCTTGCGGATCAATATAGCCTTCAATCAGGACCTCTGCAAAGGCAGGGATCTCGAGGTCAACGGTTTGAGCCTTGACCATGGGAACCGCTTTGCCACAAATGCCTCCGGCGATGGAGAGTTTGTCCACCTCAAGCGGCGCCTTCAGGATAGCGGCGATGAGAATGAGAGGGTCGACGCCGATGACCGTTGCGATCTCCATTCTCTGCCGCCTCTTTTTATATTTTCCGTAGATTTCCGAAAGGGGAGGGTTGAGGAGTGAAATGCCAAGCCGGTCTTTCCCTCTCACCTCCATCCTGTGAAGCCCCCTTCCGATCACTCCGGTCTCCGGGTTTCGGGATGATGAAAAACCAGAGGTGATATAAGGTCCGGAATCTTTGGCATAGTGAGTCAACACCGGGAGAAGTTTCATCAGGTCCATCCCTCTCCCTCTCTTCATGACCTCTTTCGGAGAAGAATCACGGATCAAAACAGGAGACAATTTCTTCTCCATCCTCTTCGGAAATTCGTCGAAGAGTTTTTCGGGATCGATCCCTAAGGCAAGGCTGAGGCGTTTCCTCGTTCCGAGAAGATTGCCCACCACTGGCACACGATGGCCTTTCACCCGTTCAAAAAGGATGGCAGGGCCTTCTTTTTTGCCCATCTCCGAAAGAACTGCTGATATCTCATATCTCGGATCGAGGGGAGCAGAAACCGAGATAAGTTCGCCTCGTCCATTCAAATCCTCTATAAAGTGCCTCAATCCGGAAAACGCTTTCATGATCCTTTATCCCTCCGGTATTTTGCTCACCTCTTTGATGACCTTGATGGACCAGGGTTTTTCCTGAAGCTGACCCCTTCCGAGCCTGACCCAGAGGAGGTCCGGATATTTTGACTCGGATTTTGAAACCATTGCAATGGCGAAGGAACTTCGGTATTTGTATCTGCGGTCTGATGGAGTTAAGTCCCGAATAACCATCTCCCTTTCCTGATCTTCAGGATAGGTTTGGAGATCTGTAAGGATAAAAGTGTCATACTCTTTTCCGGCCATTTTTATACCTCCTTAATCCTTAAATCCATAGGATTTCCAGTTCTTCAAAACCTTTTCCTGGATATCTTTGGGATAGACATTATTGAATGAGACCTTGATGGGAAGATCTGATTTTGGCCAGTCGAGGGGAAACGTGCAGTCGAAGAGCACCTGGGATCCGCGGCTCCATTTCCGCTCTTCTGGATTGGCAAAGGGGTAGAGCGGCGTTCCCGGGGCTTGTTCATATTTCCGGATTCCACGGATGGGATGACATTTGGTGCAGAGGGCGTGGATCACCTCGTCTTTGTTATAAATATCGGTTTCATTGTCCACAACCACCACCATGGTGAACCACGGGCTCAATTTGCTTCCGAAGACGAGATTGGCAATCTGGGAGGCGATATTGCTATAAGCGGGTCTCACACCCACGACCACCATATGATGGGTTGATTCCGGAAGCATGTAAACTCCGGTTATGGGTATGCCTTGACTTTCAAGGAGCTTTCGCATCTCCAGGCCAAGAGAAAAGGAGCGGAGAAGCTGACCTTCATCGGTTGGGACTCCCATGTTGGAGACCGTCAAAATGGGGTTGTTCCGGAAAGTGATGGCCTTAATACTGTAAACGGTTCTGGGCTCTCTCGGAGAGGTCCGGTAACCCGTATATTCGCCGAAGGGCGCTTCTTCGATTTGGATGTCGGGAAGCACTTCTCCTTCAATGATGATCTCGGCATGGGCAGGCACTTCAAGATCACAGGTCTCGCACTTGACCAATTCCACCGGCGCTCCCATCAGCATCCCTGTAAACTCGTCTTCGGGGATGGGCGAGGGTGCACAGGCAGCAACACCGGCGAGCGGGTCGCAACCGATCACCGTCGCAAAAGGCATAGGTTTGTTTTTCGGGACGTACTTACCATAAAACATTTTCCCCATGTCCGAAAAAGGAAGCACCGGTCCCACCATCGTCTTTTCGTCAAAGACCATCTGGCGGTACATCCCCCAGTTGACTGCCTGAGTTTCGAGGTCTTTCGATACCACAAAATGCCAGGTTGCCAGATACCTTCCTCCATCTCCGTCGTGGACCATGGGGCCCGGGAGTTTAAAGAGGTCTGCATCTTTGCCCATCCATATATTCTCTTTGCAGGGGGCTTTCTTCTTATCTACAACGATAGATTTTACGGGTTCACCGGTCGTCCTTCTCACATATTCGTCGGAAATTCCGGGTATAGAGGCATCCGGTTTCATCCCCATGGCAATGGCCAGCTTCTTATAAGTTGCCAGAGGCGCGCCAAAAGCTTCAAACCCGGGGTAGTCCTTGATCTTTTTGAAATAAGGGGAAGCCGATTTCTTCTCACAGACCCTTCTCACAATAGCGCCCATTTCAAGATCCCAGTCCACCTCCTGCTCGATGGTCACAAGGTCATTATTCGCTTCAAGAGCTTTGATGAATTCACGGTTGTCTTTATAAAATTTATAGGACATTCGATCTTTCCTCCTTTCTTTTAATCCTCACTTTTCTCCAGTCATCTTTTGAATGACAGACTCCCATTTTCCCTGGGCTTTCAGAATAAATTCGGCAACTTCTCTAACCACTCCCTTGCCGCCTCCGACACGTGTGATATAATCGGCTGTCTCTTTGGCCTCGATTGCTCCATCGGACGGCGCCGCAGAAAACCCGACCCTTTTCATGACTCCCAGATCGATCATCTCATCTCCCACATAACAAAAGTCCTCGTCTTTAAATCCTGACTCTTTCTCAAATTCATCAAGTTTTCCGATCTTGGCGGAAGTCCCCCAGAACTTTTCAGGAGGGATGCCGTAGATATGGCCCACCTGTTCATCCGCCCTTGAAATTTTGCTGGTGAGGAATGCAACCTCAATCCCTCCTTCCCGAAGGGCCGCACAGCCCAGACGGTCCCACAGTGAGAAACATTCCGACTTTTTCCCATCATCGGTATAGTAGAGTGTATTGTCAGTCAATATTCCGTGGATATCGAGAATGACAAACTTCACCTTCATTGCTTTTTTAACGGCAATATCTTTTGCAATCATCGCTTCGCCTCACTTGGAAAATGGAATGATGGAATACTGGAATACTGAAAAAAATTCCCTTGTGATTTTTACCCATCATTCCAATATTCCACCTTTCCAATATTCCGATTGATTTTTATTCTACTTGTATCCCATCTTGGTCACCTTCTCGACCCATGCTTCCCACTGTCCCATGGATCGAAGGATGACTTCACTAACCTCGCGGATCGCTCCCCTGCCACCAGGGGCATTGGTGATGTAATCAGCAATCTCTTTGACCTCATCAATGGCATCTGCCGTGGCCACAGCAAATCCGACCTGCTTCATCAGTTTGAGGTCGGTGACCTCACAGCCGATATAGCCCACATTCTCGTCACTGATCCCCAATTCTTTTTTTAACTCCTCCAGTTTTGCCTGCTTGTCTTTAATCCTGTGATAAAATTTATCCAGCTTCAGCTCACGGGCACGGAAGAGACCCTCTTCGTCAATCGAAGTGGTATCGAGGAAAGCGACCTGAATCCCGTTGGCAGTCAGGGAAAGGTCACCAAAGCCATCCATGTGCCAGAAGGCATAACGCCTTTTACCCTCAATATCACAGAAAAAGATGTTCGGAGTAAGGACTCCATGCACGTCATGGGCAAAGAGTTTTACCTTTTTTGCCTTTTCTTTCGCCTTTTCAATGTTTTTCTCAAAAGCCATCGATTTCCTCCATTAAAAGATAGCATAGTGGAATAATGGAATATTGGAATGATGGGTAAAAATCAGAAGGGAATGTTTTTTTCAGTATTCCAGTATTCCATCATTCCAGTTTTTGGTTTGCCATTCTTCCACTATTCCATTATTCCAGAATCAATCCTCAAATCCATATTCTTTCCACCGTGATTTCACCTTGGCCAGGACGCCCTCGGAAAGCTTGATCTCCGTGGGTTTGACTTTCCATTCGAAAGGTATTGTCGCATCCAGGATGATCCGCGAGGTGATGAACTTGTTGTCATCCGGTCCGAGGGATGGATCGAGGGGGGTCGATCTGCCTCTGTTGATCATCTGCGTCCCCCGTGCGGGATTGTAGCGGGTGCCGAGCGCCCACCACACCCTCGGAAGATCGTCTGCGTCGATATCGTCATCAACGATGATGACCACCTTAATTCCATACATTCCTGTATTGCTTGCGATGACCGCCGCCCCGACCTGATCCGCATGACCCGGATACATCTGTTCTACGGAGACGACCACAATGAAGCGTCCCGAGGCTTCCGGCAGGGTATAGACCGACTTGATGCCCGGAATCTCCATCTTGACCAGATCCGTCCACAAGCTTGCGTTGCGTGTAAAGGCGTAGAGGATATGCTGGTCCCCTACGGGCCTGCCCACACTCGTCTCCCAGAGGATCGGGTTGTTTCTGTAGTAAATGCGTTTCACTTCAAGGGCCGGTTTGGGAATCGGCTTAATCAGTTCTTCGGTGTAGTAGCCCGTATACTCGCCGAAGGGTCCTTCGTCTCTCAAATGCTGGGGATCGATCTCCCCTTCCAGCACGATCTCGGCGGCCGCGGGAATGGGAAGCCCGGTAAACTGGCCTCTCACAATTTCAACGGGTTCGCCGCGCAGTGAACTGACGACATCGTAACCGCTCTTGGCCTTGACCGTGGCGGCACTTGTCAAGACATGCAGGGGATCGCCGCCGATAATGGCGCAGGCAGGCATCTTCTTGCCTGCCTTCCCATACTTCTTCATGATCCTATCGCCCTTCTTTCCCTTGAGGATCTGGACGCCGACGGTTTTATCATCAAGGATGCCCATGCGGTATGTACCCAGGTTTATGTCACCCGTTTCGGGGTCCTGCAGCACCAGGAATACCGCAGTGCCGAAGTAACGGCCGCCGTCCAGTTCAAAAAACTTGGGCGAAGGAAAGGTGAAGGTATCGACCTTGTCGCTTTCGAGGATATTCTCGAAGATGGGGCCGTCCTTCTGTTCCTTTGCCCGGATAACCTCCTTTACGGCGACATTTACCCATTCCTTCGTAAGCTGGACCATGGAGAGATCCGGACTCTTTCCAAGGATGATGGCCAGCCTCTTGGTCGTGCCAAATGCACCGGTCAGGACCGGACTCTTATACCCCTTCACATTTTCGAAGAGAAGGGCAGGCCCCCCCCTTTCTTCATTGAGCTTGGAAATGTGAGAGATCTCAAGGTCCCAGTCCACCTCGGCCTTGATCCTCTTCAATTCCCTTTCTTTCTCACACTTATTTATGAAATCCCTGAGGTCCATATCCTCCTCCTTTTAATGAACTGAAGTCTCCGCAATTATCTTTTTAAAGTCCCCTCTTGTCAATTCATTTGTTTTTATGTTTAAATAACTTAAAGTTATAAAGAGATGAAGAAAAGAAGCCCGCTATACGATTCCGTCAATTCCTTGCTCGTCTTTCATGAGGTGGTGAGACAGAAGAGTTTCTCCAGGGCTGCGGAGGCACTGTTTATCTCGCAACCGGCTGTGACCAAGCATATCAGAGGGCTGGAGAACAAGGTAGGATGGGGGCTCATTCAGAGAGGCAGAGGCGGATTTAAACTGACCGATGCGGGTAAAGTTCTTTTTAAATATGTTCAAAAAATTTCCCGTCATCTCGGGGAGGCCGAAAATCTTCTGGGAAAGCTTCAAGAGGGTCGAGGCGGCCTCTTAAGGATCGGGACAACCGAGTCCTATTCAAAATGCCTGATGCCCAGGCTCCTCTCCGGATTCCAGAATGCTTTCCCCTCTATCAAAATCGCCCTCGATGTTGGAAATTCTGAGGAGATTGAGAAGAGCCTCACTGCTTATCAAAATGATCTGGCGCTCATCGGCACGACAAAGACGCCTTCCAAGTTTCAGTCCATTCCTTTTTTAAAGGAGGAACTTGTTCTGATCGTCTCTCCTTCACATCCGCTGGCTCAAAGAAAAGAGGTCTCTCTTAAAGCGATCAGAGACTTTCCTTTCATCATCCGGGCAAAAGGGTCGACGACAAGAAAAATCGTCCTTCAAGCCTTTCATGAAATAGGAATTCGTCCCTCCCTGCTCATCGAGGCGGGCAGTTCGGAGTTTATCAAGCAGTGGGTTTCGGAAGGGAAAGGGGTTTCCATTTTCGTCAAGAGGATTGCGGAAGAAGAGGCGAGAAGAGGACTGATCAAGATGGTTCCTCTGAAGGAGAAGCTTTATCTTCAAGTCGTCCTTCTCTTTTTGAAGGAAGAGAGGAACAACCCCGTGGTTAAAACCTTCACCCATTTCATTGAAAACAGGGGAAAGGAATGGATTGCCTAAGATATGGAAA
>DYHU01000554.1 GCA_020724025.1 Syntrophorhabdus sp.
CTTGACCGTTCCCCTTTTTCGCTGAGCGAAGGGCAGAAGAAGCGGGTCTCTTTCGCTGCTGCTCTGGCGGTTAAACCCGATCTCGTCGTCCTCGATGAACCGACCGCCGGACAGGATGAACCCTTCCGCCGGGAGCTAACCGGTTTTATCACCCGGCTCCAGAAGGAGGGACGCACCATTGCGCTCGTGACCCATGACCTTGAATTTGCTGCCGAGCATGCGAACCGCTGGCTGGTCCTATCAGAGGGGCGGATGATTGCGGATGGCTCGCCTGATGAGGTGATGGCCGATTCAACGGCCATGGCAAAAGCAGGGCTCCGGTCCACCCAGCGCTTTCAACTGACCCAGGCCATAAAACACCTCAGGGGGGATAAAACTTGAAACAATCAACCTTCGATCCCCGTTCCAAACTCATCATGGCATCTATTGCCACCGTTTTATTGATGATCTCCAATCACTGGATCTCCATGACTGCCTCTCTGGGAATACTGGTGATCATCGTCCTCTTTCTTCACCTCAGTCGTCTCTGGTTCAATTTCTTAAAAAGCCTCGGCTTTGCCGTTCTCACTTTCTTCATCATTGCCTGGCTGGCTTTTGATCTGCTGACCGGCATCGTATCCGGCCTCCGCTTGCTCACCATCGGGACGGTCTTCTTCCTCTTCTTCCAGACCACCCCGCCCGAAATGCTATCCAACGGACTGCTCAAAATGGGGCTTCCCTACCCTTTCACCTTTGTGCTCAGCGCATCCATGCAATTTATCCCTGTCCTTATCCGCCGTGCAAGGAACATCCGCGATGCCCAGCGCGCCCGGGGCATCCCCATTGAAGGCGGCCCGGGGACACTCCTCCATCTGCCTGCGCTCGCAGGCCCTTTGCTGATTCAAGCATTCAAATTTGCGGATGAACTCGCAGAGGCCATGGAGGCCCGTGGTTTCGGAACATCAGGCCGTCGTTTCCGCTACGAACCACGCTTCAGATGGATGGATTGGATGGCCGTCGTAGTGAGTCTTATTGCCTTAACTCTGGCGCTCTCGATTCAAATCCTGTGAATCACTGCCAAAAGCGAAGGGATGTCGGGATGGGAACGGTGTTGAATAAATTGTATAATCTATTCATCGTTATGCCAATTCAACATAGTCAACAATGTCCCCTATGTGTCTAATATAAAATCTTGGAGGGGTTAAAGTTTAAGGAATATTTACAAAACCTGCAATCAAAAAATGCTTATCGAAGGAAAAAGCCTTCTTAATCCTTCGCCTCTTCATGATCACAAAACTGACAGCATCCGTATAACTGAAATTCTGATCGCTATATTTCGCCAAGATCAATTCCCCTTCTGCCTCAATATCCTCATTTGAATAAACTTTCAAAATCCGGGGGCTCGCCTTTAATTTCTCAAGAAAAGCAATGGCCGGTTGATGACCCAACTCGTTCAAAATGATGATGTAGGTTTCGGCAATCACAAAATTGCTGGTTATTAAATTTCTGTTATTTTTTAAGAGCGAAGGATAACTTAAGGCAGCCTCTTTGTGGTGGGAATCATCTTTATCCGCCAGGGCAATCCAGGCACTCGTGTCAATAAATATATCTTCAAGGACCGTCATTTTTTCTTCGATCTGGCGTATTTGTGAATATATTGATCATG
>DYHU01000555.1 GCA_020724025.1 Syntrophorhabdus sp.
TTTCTTTATCAATTCCCACTCCGGCGAGATGAATGCCCTCCATCGGAAAAATGGCAATTACGAATGGGTGGAGCCTTCTCCCGAATAGGAGACTGTGTCACATTTTTTTTGTCACCCTGAATTTATTGATTCACATTCGTTCATCACTTCGTGCCAGGGTGACACAAGGCATTGATTTTATTAGATGCTGAAACAATGCTGAATCAAGTTCAGCACAAGGTTCAGCATAACGTTTTCTACCTTTTTCCCTATTGCGACACAGTCCCAATAAGGAGGGGGTGAAGAGGAAGGCATGAAGCTTCTGGACTTTTTAAAAGAAGAGTGGATCATCCCGGAACTGAGCGGAACGGATAAGCCCTCCGTTCTGAAAGAGCTATCCGAAGTCATGATGAAACCCTGCGGGGCGACTTCCTCCGGAGAACTCATCCAGGTTCTTCTGGAAAGGGAGAAGCTGGGGTCTACGGGAATAGGGGAAGGAGTGGCGATCCCTCATGGCCGTTTGAAGAGGTTGAAACATTTCTACATCTCCTTTGGACGTTCGAAACGCGGGGTGGACTTTGATTCCATCGACCATAAACCCTGCCAGATCTTCTTTATGGTGATGGCCCCGGAGAATTCGGCCGTGGAGAATCTCAACCTTCTGGGCCGGATTGCCAGACTGCTGAAAGACCCTTCGTTCAAGAAAAAGCTGATGGGGGCCAAAACCCAGAAGGAACTCTTCAAGGTCATCTCCGATGAGGATGAAAGGTATTAGAAAATGGGTAATGTCCAACGGTAACGGTAAGGATGCCCGTATCGTTAATAAAAGGCTACGTTTATCGTCTCTTCATTCTTTGCACGTAACCTTAACCGATAACCGAAACGGGCTTCGTAACCGTAACCTTAAACCTAAACACCCGGTGATTGGCATTTGAGATTCATGAGCAGGGAAGGGTACGGTAACCATTGATTTTTGACGTTTGGCATGGGTATAGGGCATGAGCAGTTTGGTGGTTCAGGTGTTGGAGCAGGATAAGGAGTTCAATCTCGGCCTGACCCTGATGGCAGGACGAAAGGGATTGAAGAAGAGAATTACCTATCCCCAGGTTCAAAAGATGGGATTGGCCATGGCCGGTTTCACCCAATTCATCAATCCCGAGCGGCTCCAGGTCATTGGAAATACCGAGGCGACTTACTTCCGGACCCTTGCCCCAGAACTCCAGGCGAAGGTCATCCGGCAGATAGGCAACCTGGCTCTCTCCTGCCTGGTGGTCACACGAAACCTTGAGATTCCCGAGATTCTCCTCCGGGAAGCGGATGAGAAGGAGATCCCGCTCTTTCGGACCAGCCTCAGCTCTATTGATTTCATCGACCGGATCACGAAGTTATTAGAAGAGAAACTGGCTTCGACGCAGAGTCTCCACGGGGTGCTCATGGATGTCTTCGGGGTCGGCGTGCTCATCCTCGGGAAGAGCGGGATCGGAAAGAGTGAATGCGCCCTTGATCTCATTCTTCGTGGCCACCGGCTGGTGGCGGATGATATGGTTGCTATCCAGAAGCGTTCCCCCAATGTTCTGATCGGAAGCGGCTTTGAGGTCATCCAGCACCACATGGAAGTTCGGGGACTCGGGATTATCAATATCCGGAGCCTTTTCGGCGTGGAGG
>DYHU01000556.1 GCA_020724025.1 Syntrophorhabdus sp.
AACGGCGGTCATGCGGTCGCCGCAAATCTTGCCCTGAACGGATATAAAGTCAACTTTTTCGAACTCCCTCAGTTTGCCGAATCCTTTGAAAGAGTGCTCCGGACAAAAGAGATTCGCATTGAGGGGGTCTCCATCGATGGGACGGCCAAGTTGAATCTCGCCACTACCGATATTCAACAGGCGATCAAAGAGGCCGAGGTTATCTTTGTCATCACCCCGGCCTTCGGACATAAAACCATGGCTAAATTTTGCGCCCCTTTTGTCCAGGACGGTCAAATCATTGTCCTGATGCCCGGTTCCGGAGGAAGCCTTGAATTCGTAAAAATCTTCAGACAGAAACGGGTGAAGCGGGAGATCGCTTTTGCAGAAAGTTGCACCCTTCCCTACGGCGCCCGGCTTAAAGGTTCAGGCCATGTCTCTGTGTTCATCCACGCCGTGGTCCTTCCCACCGGTGTCTTCCCTGCAAGAAAGACGAATGAGGTCATCCCAAAATTAAAGCAGTTCTACCCCACCATCATGCCAGCCAAAGATGTCCTGGAAGCGGCGATCAATAATCCCAATCCCATTGTTCATCCTGTGGCAACATTATTTAGTGCCACTCGAATCGAACATTCAAAAGGCGAATTCTACCTCTATGCAGAGGGGATGACCCCTTCTGTTGCCAGGGCACTCGAATCCCTCAATGAGGAGAGGCTCTCGATATGCAAAGCCATGGGATATAAACTTTACCACTGGGACAATCTCGATTTTAAGAATTACAACCTCGGCGAAACCGAAGAGGAGTGTCGCTACCGAATCCTTAACACGAGCATGGATGCCGCCTTTGGAAAAGATGGAATCTATGCGGGAATCAAGATGAAGGGGCCGGAGCACCTGAAGGACCGCTTTATTACCGAAGATGTCCCCTATGGAATGGTCCTTCTCTCCACACTGGGCAACCTTATTGGTGTCCCTACCCCCACCCATGATGCTGTGGTTCAATTATCCTCTGTAGTTAACCGAACTGATTACTGGAAAACAGGAAGGGGGATAAAGGAATTGGGTCTCTCCAAAATGGATAAACCGAGTTTGAAAAAATTTCTCATTGATGGGGATTAATCCAAACGCATTTTATTTTAATACATTATTGTAGGGCATGATCCCCGATCATGCCTTTAAACGGTGCGTTCGGGGAACGCACCCTACATTTCATGTAAATTCATTTATTTCGTTTGTATTAGTAAAGCTAAAATATAATTTAATTTCAATGAGTTATTAAGAATTAAAAATATATTCTTCGTGAATAAAAAAATTATACTCCACGATTGGTTTTAATGCCGGTTTTGATACCATTTCGGATTAAACCGGAATTAATAATTTCTTTTATAATTTCAATATGTTTTATGCAATATACCCGCGGCCCACTTTGTAATAAAAATTTCCCTTGACAAAAAAAGCCTATTATTTTAGTATCGCAGACTACATTGTGACTGTTATCACAATTGAACCTTTTTAAAATTATTTTTCAAGAAAGGGGGGATAGGGAATTAAAATTTAAGATTTAAAATTTAAATTTAAGTGAAAATACCTTTAAAGAAAGGGGGAATATGAGATATGGGATTTAATATTTCACAAAAGTATAATGATGCGGACCCAAGAAA
>DYHU01000557.1 GCA_020724025.1 Syntrophorhabdus sp.
GACTGGCCAGGAACAATCCCCGCCCCTTGATTGACCTGAACCCATCCCGACTCAATACGATGGGCCGTGCGAAGGGCCTTTCCGATGTCGTGCGTCCAGATAAAGGCGGCCAGGCCGTAATGGCTCTCGTTGGCCATCCGGATGACTTCTTCTTCCTCCTTCCATGGAATGGCAACCAGCACTGGCCCGAAGATCTCCTCCCGTGCGATGCGCCAATCATTTCGGACATTGCCGATGATCGTGGGCTCCATAAAATAGCCCTGGCTGAGCACCCCTTCTTTCGGCGGAAGGCCTCCTGTCAAGAGGCACGCCCCTTTCTGCCGGATTCCGTCTTCCACAAAGGAGCAGACCTTCTCAAACTGAGTTCGATTGATGATGGCTCCCATGTCCGTTGATTCATCGAGAGGATCACCGATCTTAAGACCCCCCAGCTTTCTGACAAGTTTTTCTAAAAAGGAATCGTAGATCGATTCGTGTAGAAATAGGCGCGAGCCTGCTGTGCAGGACTGACCCTGCCTTGTAAATCGCATCGCCAGAAAAACTCCCTCCACCACCTGCGGTTCATCTGCGTCGGGAAAAACGATCTGGGGACTTTTGCCGCCCAGCTCCAGGGTAACCGGCACGATGCGCTCGGCCGCAGCCTCCATGATCGTCCTGCCGATCTCATGCGAGCCGGTAAAGGAGAGCTTTCTCACTAAAGGGTGCCTTGCCAGAGGAATGCCGCACTCCGATCCGGTTCCTGTCACCACATTGAGCACCCCTGGTGCCAGGAATTCGGAACAGATCTCTGCCATCCTCAGAACGGCAAGGGGCGCCTCCGAAGAGGGTTTAAGAACCAGAGTGTTGCCGGCAGTGATCGCCATGGCGATCTTGAGCGCCCCGAGGCCAACGGGCGAGTTCCAGGGGACAATGCCTCCCACGACACCAATTGGCTCCCTCCTCGAATAACTGAGGAGGTTCTCTCCGAGAGGTATGGTCTCTCCTTTGATCTCGCTTGCTACCCCGCCGAAGTAACGGAAGATGTCCGCAGTGAGCATGGCCTCGGGCCGTGACTGTGTGCGTATGGCATTGCCTGTTTCAAGGGCAATGATGCGCGCGATCTCGTTGGCCTTGGCTTCGAGGGCCTCACCCATTCTGATCATCAATTTACCCCTCTCGCGTGCGCTCACCCGCCTCCATTCTTCAAAGGCCCTGGCAGCCGAAAGGACAGCACGATCCACATCCACTGCCTTTGCCCGGGGGATTTCTCCGACGACCGAACCCTTCCGGCTCGGGTTTTCAACCGGGATGAATTCGCCATCCGAGCTCTCAACCCATTGCCCATTGATCAGCATCAGCTTACGACCCACCTCCATGTCACTCAACCTCCTATATTCTAACACCATATAATGTCTGAGAACTTATCTCTAACATTTTAAATAAAAAACCTCCCCTCCCCAGAGACTGTGTCGTAATTTCATTCTGAGGCGTTAGCCGAAGAATCTCTGTTTTATAACTTATTGATTCTCTGAGATTCTTCACTTCGTTCAGAATGACAAACATTGCATTTCCCTCATTACGACACAGTCTCCAACGTGGGAGGGGATTAAGGGGAGGGGGACCAAATTCAGACCAAATCTCTTTTGTCCACCCC
>DYHU01000558.1 GCA_020724025.1 Syntrophorhabdus sp.
ATAAGAACCTCCTTTCAAAATAGGAATATTGGAATGTTGGAATAATGGAATATTGGAATAGTGAAAATCGGAATATTGGAACATTGGAGAAATGGAATGATGTGAAAGCATCTTTTTTCTTCTCTTCAGTACCCATTATTCCATTATTCCAATCTTCCATCCCCCCATTGTTTTTCTTTCCATTCTTCCATCACTTCAATCGACTCTCTCAAAGACTCCGGCCGCTCCCATGCCTCCGCCGATACACATGGTCACCAGACCGTAGCGGACATTCCTCCGCTTCATCTCATAAAGCAGGTTGGTGGTCAGCTTTGCACCGGTGCATCCAAGGGGATGCCCCACGGCAATGGCGCCTCCGTTGACATTGACGATCTCCGGATTCAATCCGAGTTCTCTGATGACATAGAGAGCCTGCGATGCAAAAGCCTCGTTCAGCTCAACGAGTCCGATATCCCCAATTTTGAGGCCGGCCTTTTTTATGGCCTTTGGAACGGCAAAAACCGGACCGATCCCCATCACATCAGGCGGGACTCCGGCCACGGCAAAGGACCGGAAGGCCGCCATGGGCTTGAGGCCAAGCGAGGTTGCCTTCTCCTTTGACATCAGGACTAAAGCCGCCGCTCCGTCACTCGTCTGAGAAGAATTGCCGGCGGTCACCACGCCCTTCGCTTTGAAGAAAGTTTTGAGGCCGGCCATCCCTTCCAGAGAAGCATCATACCGGACCCCTTCATCCGTATCAAACAGGACCTCCTTGACGATGACCGTGCCATCCTCTCTTGTCGATCTCACTTTGGCGGGGATAGGAATAATCTCTTCCTTAAATTTTCCTTCTTTGATTGCTCTGGCCGCTTTCTGGTGGCTGGAAAGGGCAAAACGGTCCTGATCCTCTCTGGAAACGCCAAACCGCTCAGCCACATTCTCCGCTGTGAGACCCATCGAGGTATAAGCCTGCGGATTATGATCCACAAGATAGGGATTGGGAGAGGGGGTCAGGCCCATGATCGGCACCTGACTCATAAATTCCACGCCTCCGGCAATCATCACATCCGCCGCCCCGACCATAATCTCATAAGCCGCCGTTGCAATGGCCTGGAGCCCTGAGGAGCAGAACCGGTTCACGGTCTGTCCTGGAACGGTGAAAGGAAATCCCGCCCTCATGGCGACCACTCTTGCAAGATTCAGCCCCTGGTCGGATTCAGGGAAGGCGCATCCCAGGACAATGTCATCCACTTCCTCCATCTTAAGACCTGGCGCCCTTGCCAGAACCTCTTTGATGACGATCGCCGCAACATCATCAGGCCGTGTATCTTTCAGTATGCCACGTGGGGCTTTTCCCACCGCCGTCCTTACCGCCGAAACCACTACTGCTTCTCTCATAAAAACCTCCCTTTCTTAAAAATCATTGCAAATTACAAAATTAGCAGTGAAAAATTAACAATAAAATATTTTGTAACACTTTAGTGCTTTGAAAAATCACCTCGCCTGTCATTCCCGCCCCGCATCGGAGTGCGGGGTAAACTCCGGCGGGAATCCAGACGTCGTCCCTGCGAAAGCAGGGAGCCAGAGGCATAAAAACTGGATTCCTGTTTTCACAGGAAACCCTGGATTCCTGCTTTCGCAGGAAAGAC
>DYHU01000559.1 GCA_020724025.1 Syntrophorhabdus sp.
CGGCAGGATTGTTACCAGGAACGATGTTCGGCAAGTAGTAGTCAACTTCGATGATATCGCCTTGCGCAAGTAGGTCGGTATCGGTCAGCGTCTTGACGGACGCTACAATCCGCCGTGGGATATCTTGGACGGCGCGCAATATGACTGGTATCATCGTTGCTCAACTCCGCAAGTGCCATATGAGGAATAACGCGATTGCGCCGAGGACGGCTACCGTTACCCATGGTATCCGTCTATCGCGCGGAACGACAATCTCTGGTATCGTATATGTTCGCGGAAGTGCCGCCGTGCTCCGAGCGCGGTTGGAATTGGCGACGAGTAATGCACTGCCCGCTTGCATTGCGCTCGAAAGCACGGATGCCAACCATGCCGGACTTGCGCCAGTAGCAGGGGCTTGTGCCGTCCCAAATGCGCCGGACAAGTCGTAGCCACGCGAGATAGGTTGTAAGGCAAACGCGCTGGACAAATCGCGAGGAACAGACCCAACCCTCGGAGTAAGCTCAAAGGCAGTGGAGAAATCATGAGAGCTAACGCCCAGGGGAGCCGCTAAAGTAAAGGCACCGCTCAAATCAACGGGCGGTCGAGCACTGGCGGCTAGTTTGACGCCCGCGCTGGCGACTGGGTCAAACGCGCTGCCGACACTAGATATCAAGCCCCACATACCATATTCCTAAAATTAGAAATGCAAAAAAAAACATGTTTATGCGTGTTGTTGGAGTTTTTTTTTCGATTTCCGCGAAACTGTGGAGAAAATAGTTGATATTATGATATGCTGGCGCAACCAACTCACGCGCCGCGGCATCCCATGCGGCGGCAACATCGCGTTCGGCGGCCGCTTGCAGTGCCGCCACCTTACGCGCTAACTTGCGTTTGCGTTTGCGGTCGCTCATCGCAAAAACCACCAGAGACCGATGACAGCAATCGCAATCATGACTGTTGATAGCTTGCTTGTTGCCCCGCCCGTTGCCGCAAACGGATTGTAGGCAACATCAGATGTGAGGAGTGGCACGGTTTCGGCAAACAAGGCAAGTTTTTTTTTCGTTTCTCCAAACTCCGCCACAATCGCCGCTTTTTCCGCCAAGCGTTCTTCGTTCAAGGCTTTGATAGCCTTGTGGGTTTCCGCAAGTAGGGCTTGTGTCGCGGCAAGCTCGGCAAGAGTCATGCTTGTATCAGTCTGTTTCCGTTTGCGTCTACGTCTAGCCATAGATAAGTCCTAGGGCAACGAGCAAAATCAAGAGCGGGGCAATATTGCCGGCCGACGTCTTACGCTCGGCGTAAGCACCAATAAGCCAAGCAAACTTGTCCCGCTCTAATCGCAACTTCTCCGTTTCGACCGCTCGCCATGCCGCCACGGACTCCGCTTGCGCCGCCACATACGCCGCCGTTTGCGCTTTCGCGGCCTTGTATGCGGCCTTTCTTGCTTTTTTGCTGCCGACTATCCCGCTGATAGTCGAGAGCAAGCCGAGCGCAATGCCAATCATACACCATTATCCCTGTCAATCAATTTCGACCATGCGTGCCGTGTAGCCTATCACGGTTACAATCAGCGCATCGCTGGCCGCGGGCGTGATGGCGGTATACTCTGCTTCGACCGTGGACGCCGTGTCCACATGCACGATGAGTTTGC
>DYHU01000125.1 GCA_020724025.1 Syntrophorhabdus sp.
AGTTTTCTCTTGACAAATAACAAGATGTTGTTGTAGTGAATAGAGGTCACACTAAATATAGCCTATCGTTAACCTAAACTTCATTAAATTTCACAAAACAGGTGATATGAAAATGGCAAATGTCATTGAGATGAAAGAGGAACGAAAAGATTTGAAAGAAGAGTTTGAAACAACGGATATGGCCCTCTTCGTCCGTACCTCTGAAGAGTCGATGAATGATTGGAACCGCCAGAGGATCGTCGATGCCCTCATCAGAGAGACCTATATTGATGTCGATACGGCAAAAGAGATCGCCCGGGAGGTGGAAGATCTAATCGTCACCTCCAAGATCAAAATGATCACCGCGCCCCTTGTCCGTGAATTGGTCGACACCAAACTGGTTGAAAGGGGACTGGAACAGGCCCGCAAGATGCACACCCGTCTGGGTATGCCCCTTTACGATGTGGACCAGCTTATCCTCCATCCCAATAAGGAGAATGCCAATGTCCCTCACGGGCCCGAGGCCACCAATCTCACCCTTGCGGAGAGGATCAAAAAGGAGTATGCCCTTCTCTCCGTCTTCTCACAGGAGACTGCGGATGCCCATATGCGAGGGGATATTCATCTCCATGATCTGGGTTTTGTGGATCGGCCTTACTGCAGTGGACAATCCCTCGAATATATCAAGCGGTTTGGCCTCAGCCTTCCCAACTCCATTGCCATGGCCAAGCCTGCCAAACATCCGGAAGTGCTCTTGGCCCATATGGTGAAGTTTGCCGCTGGCCTTCAGAGCAACTTTGCCGGAGCCATTGGCTGGGACTCTGTGAATCTCTTCTTTGCTCCCTATCTGGTGGGCATGTCGGATCGGGACATGGAACAATTGGCACAGATGATGATCTTCGAATTCTCCCAGCAGGCGGTCGCCCGCGGAGGTCAGGCGATCTTCACGGACCTCAATCTCTACTGGGAGATTCCCAAACATTTCGAAAATGTCCCTGCCATCGGACCGGGCGGAGAGAAGACGGGAAAGAATTACAGCGACTATATAAAAGAATCACAGCGCTTTGCATGGGCCCTCTTCAATGTCTTCATGGAGGGGGATGGGTCCGGAAGGCCCTTCTTCTTTCCGAAACCCCTGGTCCATATCACGGAGAAATTCTTTCAGACCCCTGGTCACATGGACTTTCTCCATCACATCTGCGAGGTCGCCTCTGAAAAGGGCAACACCTACTTCGTCTTCGACCGCGGGGAGACGGCCAAAATCTCCGAATGCTGCCGCCTCAGCTTCAAACTCGATCAGACCGACCTGGAGGATGCAAAGGAACCCTGGAAGATGCGATATTGCGCCCTTCAGAATGTCTCGCTCAACCTTCCGAGGATCGCCTACCTGGCCAAAGGGGATGACACTCAGCTTTTCTCCAAACTGACGGAGTTCATCGAGGTCGCGATCAAGGCCCATCTGGAAAAGAAACTCTTCATCGAAAAGCTCCTCTCCGTAGGTGAACGGGGCCCCCTCGCCCTTCTGGCCATGAACCGGGATGGCTCTCCTTATTTGAGGATGCATCGCGCCAGTTTCCTCATCGGGATGGTCGGACTCAATGAACTGGTTCAGATCCATACCGGCCAGGAGCTACATCAGTCGAGGCAGGCCTTTAAATTCGGATTGAAGGTGATCGCCCACATGAAACTGCTGGTCGATAAGTTGAGCGAACGGTATGGAATGCATTTCGTCCTCGAACAGACGCCTGCCGAATCGACCGCCTACCGTTTTGCCAAACTGGACCTCCGGTTTCATTCGCCCAGATCGGGCCACATCGTCAAGGGGGATATTTCGAAAGGGGAAGTCTATTATACGAATTCGACCTATCTGAACAACTCCGCCGTGCTCAATCCGATTGAACGGGTCAGACAGGAGGGGCTCTTCCATCCCCTGATCGAGGCAGGCGCATTGACCCATATCTGGCTGGGTGAGGCAAAGCCTTCAAGGAAGTCCCTGGCCAATTTTGTGATCAAGACTTTCAAGCAGACTCAAAATGACCAGATCGCTTTTTCACCCGAGTTCACCACCTGTAATGCCTGCAATCGAACGAGCAGGGGACTTCGTTCTTCCTGCCAATACTGCGGGTCGCTGGAAGTGGATGGCATCACCCGGATCACCGGCTACTTCACCAAGGTCTCCAGCTGGAACAAGGGAAAGATCGGCGAACTCCGTAACCGCTACCGGAATCAGGCCTATATCGAAACCAAAGAGGGGGACGCCGTTTTTACGGCCGGGTGATCATTTGAATGACACGAACCATGAAAATACTCCGGGTGTTTGGGTTTAAGGTTACGGTTACGAAGCCCGTTTCGGTTACTGATTAAGGTTACGTGTAAAGAATTAAGAGACGATAAACGTAGCCTTTTATTAACGATACGGGCATCCCTGCCTGCGGCAGGCAGGGATGCCGTTCCCGTTGGACGGAACCTATTTTCTAATTCATAAAGGAGAAAAGATGGAGATGATCAAAATTTTTGTTAAAGCGAAATGCCCGAAATGTCCTGCCGCCAAAGAGATTGGATTGGAGTTGAAGAATGAGGGCGTGCCGGTCTTCCACTACGATCTGGACACGATCGATGGCCTGGCGGAAGCCTCTTTCCACAGCATCCTCTCCACCCCTTCCTTCATCATTGAGGATGAAGAGGAAAGGGAGGTGGCCAGCTGGAGAGGCGTGGTCCCAACCATTCAGGAGGTGAAGCAGTACCTGTTCCGGAGTAACTGATGGGGTTGATATTGACCGGTGTCAGCAATGATACCACGTCACTATCACGATCCACCCTCACTCTCTCTTTTATGAAAATAAGCCATGATCGAGATCAAGGGATTCTTAGAAACCTCTTTTCTGGACTGGCCCGGGAAGATCTGCTCTGTCCTCTTCCTCGCCGGCTGCAACTTCCGCTGTCCATACTGCCATAACCATCCCCTGATCTTTCATCCCGGGCAGTTTGCTTCGATATCCCTGAAAGAAATTCTCCGGCGTCTTCACTCCTTTAAGGGTTGGATCGATGGAGTCTGCCTCACCGGCGGAGAGCCCACCCTCCACGCCGACCTTCCTCTCTTGATCCGGAAGATAAAAGAGAATGGTTTCCCGGTCAAACTCGATACGAATGGCTCTTGTCCTGAGATGTTAGAGAAATTGATCGATGAGGGAAAGCTCGATTTCGTCTCCATGGATGTGAAGGGCCCCCTGGATCCCTTCAGTTATCGGAGAGCGACCGGTCTCCCCGTCGATCTCTCTCTCATATCAAAGTCGATTGAGATCCTGAAGAGGGGAAAAGTCGAATATCAATTCCGGATGACCATTGTCCCTCAACTCCACAGTGCGGAAGAGATCCAAACCCTGGGCGAGCAATTGAGGGCTGGCCGAAGGTTGACCCTCCAGAATTTCAACCCGGAGAACCCGTTGGATCCCTCATTTAAAAAAACGGTCCCTTACGATCCGAAAGTCTTAAAGGAGATGGAAAAGATGGTCCAAGAGATGGTGTAAAGAATTTGATCTCTGAGTTGGTAAATGGCCATTCGTGTTTTTTTAATCGTTATAAGCACCAAATTCCAAGCACCAAGGTCCAAACAAATCCCAATGACCGAAATTCTAAATCTCAAACAATATCATTTCGGTCATTGAAAATTGAAATTTGGAACTTATTTGGGATTTGGGATTTGTAATTTGGAATTTGAAATATGAACCCTCCTTCCCTCAAAGAAATCCGGATGAAAGTAGAGGCGCTGGAGAGAGAAATTCATCTCCTGAGGCCCATCCTCGAGGCGATCCGTGATCCTTTCTTTATTCTCAATCGAAAGGGAGAATTTTTAAAGGTGAACCCGAAGGGGTCGGAGTTGCTCGGCTACTCTCCGGAGGAGCTTCGGCAGATGGCTCTCATCGATGTGGCGGCTCTCGACGATCTCGGTACGGTAAGAGAGAAATTCGACGAGATGGAAAAGGGGCGTGACATTTTTTTCAACCTCCACGTGGTCAACCGACTCAGGGAGGAAATTCCGGTGGAATGTTATGGGACCCTCCGTGGAGAAACCTGCTTGATCACATTGAGGGACTTGCGAGAGAGGAGGCGACTCGAGGAGGAATGGGAGAGGTCAAAGAAGCAGTTCATGGAGAAGATTCGAGAGAGGGACCAATATGCCAGGGAACTGCAGGCCATGAGAAACCTCTTTAAGGAGAAGACTAAAGAGATTGAGAAGATGAGAGAGGAAGCCGTTCTGCTCTCTTATACCGACGACCTCACCGGAATCTATAACCACCGTTTTTTCATTCAACAATTGACCCTGGAGGTGGAACGCCAGAAACGTTATTCCGTCCCTCTCTCCCTTCTCATGATCGACATCGACTATTTTAAACATTATAACGATCGCAACGGACATCTGGCCGGAGATGAAGCATTGAAGGCCATTGCCCTTCTCATCCAGCATGGAGTCCGCCAGAGCGATATCGTCGCCCGTTATGGAGGAGAGGAGTTTGTGGCCATTCTGATCAAGGCCGGGAAGGAGGAGGCCGGAGAGATCGCAGAGAGGGTGAGGGAGCTTGTCTCCGAGGCCCGATTCCCCAATGAGAAGGAGCAACCCAATGGAGATCTGACGGTGAGCATCGGACTGGCCACCTCCTCCCCCTCCACCTCGACCCTCACGGATCTGATCCGTGAGGCGGACCATGCTCTCTATCGGGCCAAGAGGGCAGGCCGCAATCGCATTGAGGGATGAGTTGAAAACCGTCATCGTCACCGCAGGGGTGATCATTGAAAAGAAGAAAGTCCTCGTGGCTCAGAGAATGGAAGGGGCTCCACGCGGCCTGCTCTGGGAATTCCCGGGAGGAAAGGTTAGGGAGGGGGAAGACCCCAGAGAGGCCCTGCGAAGAGAGTTGCAAGAGGAACTGGATATCGAAGTGGAGGTGGGGAAAGTCCTCGAGGTCATATTTCATTCCTATCCGGAATATCCCATCCTCCTTCTCGCCTATCACTGCCACATCAAGAAGGGGGTTCCAAAACCTATCGGATGTCACGATCTCCGGTGGGTCAGCTTCGAGGAGTTAAATGGATTGGCTATGCCTTCTGCGGATGAACCCATTCGAATCCGTTTAGGCTCTTCTGGAGAAGGGCTCATCTAAGGCGGTGTAGGGAACGGTTTGAAACCGTTCCCTACAGGACTCAACCTAAAACAGGTTTCTTCCATCTTGGAGTAAGACGAAATTTGTTGTAAAATGGCTTTGGGAGCTAACCCATGTCCAAAGACCCGATGAAGAGATATGCCGAAAGTTTAGAAAAAACCATCGAGCACAACTATAACCATCTGAAGGAGGCGGTGGAGGATTTTAAGGGGCTCTGTCTGGTGGTCACCCCTGAAAAACATACTCCACAGGATATCATCGTCGATATCCGCGAGCTCTACAAAGAGATTCGGGATCGACTGACAGAGATCAAAGCCATCCAGCAACTCCTCCAGGGAAAATACAGACAGTATTATCGCCGGGATTCCCTGCGCGATAAATCGATCATGGAATTCGGATTCCTCACGAAGAATCTCTACTCCAAGTTCGAATATATCCTGCTTCAAAAACAGGCCATGACCAAAAAAAAGGAGGAAGAGATCTCCAGAGAGGAGCAGAGGGGTTTCCCTTGCCAGTGGTTTCACTCCAGAGACAATCAAGTCATCTTCGTCAGAAACCTGCGGATTCTGCATGAGCTGGATTATGAAGACCCTTCGGATCTGGGGATCGAGGAGAGACGGAAGGTCCTTCAGGAGAAAGCTCGGCACCTCACCCTCTTCTGCCTCAGAGGGAAAGCCAGCCTCATGGATGAGGTCTATTCCCGGATTAGATTGCGGGAGCATGACATCATCGAGCGGTATGCTCAGGATGAACTTCATGGTCTGATCGCCCATTTAAGGGAGGTCAATCCTGTGGAGCTGGAGAAAGTTTTTCAGAGGATTTTGGAGGGCGAGGACTTCTCAAAACTCAAATGCCTTCTCATCACGATTCATTCTCCAAAGGATCTCGAAGGCGAGCGATTCGATTTGATTAAAAAGACCCTCGATGAGATGGAAGAAGGAAAGGTGAAAACACTTTTCGTTTGACACCCTTGACTCAAATCGTTATAAGGTGGTTTAAAAAGGTTTTAATAACCAAACATCAAGCACCAATAACCAAATAATCATCAATATCCAAATTCCAATGGCAAAAATTGTTTGAGTATTTGGTGATTGAATATTGGAGCTTATTTGGTCCCGCCCTGGCGGGATTGGAATTTGGTGATTGGAGATTCATCATTTTTATAAAAAGTCTATGGATCAGAATCTCAGACAATTTTACTTCTTCAGTGATTTCTTAAACCGGAAGGCCTATTCCTCCTCCGGGAAGGGAGCGGGCAAGGTCGCTGATCTGGTGGCCGAGAGGGTAGAACCCTATCCGATGATCCTCGGGATGGTGATTCAGGCCAAAGGGAGGAAGAAGTTTTTCCTCCCCTGGGAGAGGATGCTTCAGGTCGAACCCCGGATCACTCTCTCTGAGGAAGACCTTCTCGATCTCACAACCTTCCTCGCTGCAAAGGACGTGGTCCTGCTTCGAGACGAAGTGATGGACAAACAGATCGTTGACACCTATGGGGCGAAGGTGGTGAGGGTAAACGACCTCCATTTTTTAAAGGTCGAGTCACGCTTGAGGTTGGTTCATGTCGATGTGGGATTTCGGGGATTGATGAGGAGGGTGGGATGGGAGAGAACCGTTGACCGGGTGCTTGAGTGGCTCTTTTCCTACAAGCTTCCCAATCAATTCATCTCCTGGAAATATGTTCAACTTCTCTCCGGCTCGGACCTGCTCCATCTCAGCGTCTCTCAGAAGAAACTCTCTCACCTTCATCCTGCGGACCTCGCCGATATCATCGAGGATTTAAGCGGTCGTGAACGATCCGCCATCTTCCATGCCCTGGACCCCGAGACCGCGGCCGAAACCCTTGAAGAAATCGATCCGAAGATTCAGAAGGCCCTCATTGAGACGATTCCGGTGGAGAAGGCCTCGGACATCGTAGAGGAGATGTCGCCCAGCGATGCGGTCGATCTCCTGGCCGATCTTCCGGAGGAGAGAGCAGAAGAGATCCTCGATGGAATGGAACAGGAGAAGGCGGAAGACCTGAGAGAACTTCTCGTCCATCCCGAAGAGACAGCGGGTGGGTTGATGACAACGGCCTATCTCAGCCTGACCGCTGAGATGACGGTCGATACAGCCATTGCCCGGCTGAAGGCAGAGGCGCCGAATCTGGATATCATGGATTACATCTATATCGTGGACGAAGAGGAAATCCTCCAGGGGGTGGTGAGCATCCGGGACCTTCTCACGGCCCATTCCCACCAACCCCTCTCCGAAATCCAGTTTCCCAGGGTGGTGAGCGTCAAGCTGGACGAAGATCAGAATGAGGTGGTGGAAGCCTTCGCCAAATATGGATTTCGAGCTCTCCCTGTCGTCGATGACGAAAATCATCTGAAGGGCGTGATTGGTTTCCGAAATGTTCTGGATGTCCTGGCACCGGATGCAGGGTAATACTTTAAACACCAATAACCAAATAATCACCAATATCCAAACCCAGAATTCCAAACATCGTTTGATCATTGGTTCATTGGAGATTAGGATTACATGGAAAATAACACCTAAAAATCTCCTCCCCCCTTGTGGGGGAGGATGAAGGTGGGGGGTAATCATAAGTCCCATGCTCACCCCCACCCTAACCCTCCCCCATCAAAGGGGGAGGGAAGTTCTTATTATTTTCACGGTTCGTGAGTGATAAGCTTATCATGTAAAATTTATTTGGAGCTTTGAATTTGGTGATTGGAATTTTAAAAATCTGTTAAAAACTATGATGGCCGATTACACCAATTGGGTTTCAAGTTCAAAACGGTCCCTGTGGAGGACGGTTGGCCTCTTCTTCATTCTGATGGGGCCTGGAATCATTACCTCCAATGTGGATAACGACGCCGGCGGCATCACCACCTACTCCCTGGCCGGTGCGCAATTTGGGCTGAAACTGATCTGGTCTTTGATCCCCATTATGATCGCCCTCATCGTGATCCAGGAGATGTGCGCCCGGATGGGAGTGGTGACGGGAAAAGGACTTTCGGACCTGATCCGTGAAAAATTCGGCGCCAGGATCACCTTCTATTTAATGATCGGGATGTTCCTGACCAATATGGGCAATGCCATCTCCAACTTTGCAGGGGTGGCCGCGGGGATGGAGATCTTTGGCGTCGATAAATTCATCTCCGTTCCCCTGAGCGCCTTTCTGGTCTGGTGGATGGTCGTGAAAGGGACTTATAAATCGGTGGAGAAAGCCTTTCTGGTCGCCTGTGTCTTCTACGTCTCCTATATCATCACCGGCGTCATCGTGAAGCCCGATTGGGGCCAGGTGGTCGAACAATTTGTAAATCCTCAATTGAGCCTTCAGCCTTCGGAGATGGCCATGGTGATCGGTCTGGTGGGAACCACGATCGCTCCCTGGATGCAATTCTATCTCCAGGCCTCCATCGTGGAGAAAGGAATAAAAGTAGAGGAATATAAATTCGCCCGATTCGATGTGGTCATGGGATCGGTGGTCGTCCACATTGTTGCCTTCTTCATCATCCTGGTCTGTGCGGAGACCCTCTTTAAAAACAATGTCCGAATCGAAACGGCCAAGGATGCCGCCCTCTCCCTTGCCCCCCTGGCCGGAAAGTATTGCACCTATCTCTTTGCCTTTGGACTGGTCAATGCCTCCCTGTTTGCGGCCTCTATTCTCCCCCTCTCAACGACCTATCTCATCTGTGAAGGACTGGGCTGGGAGGTGGGAATTGACAAGAAGTTTGTGGAAGCCCCTCAGTTCTACGGGATCTACTCTCTGATCATCTTTCTGGGGGCGGGCATCATCCTATACCCGGATGTCCCTCTTATCCCGATCATGTACTTCTCGCAGGTGATCAATGGCATGGTCCTTCCCTTCATCCTCATCTTCATCCTCCTGCTCATCAATGACAAGAAGCTGATGATGCAGCACACCAACGGCCCCATCTTCAACACCATCGCCTGGGTGACCACGATCGTCCTGATCAGCTTCACCCTCTTGCTCTTCATCCAGATGATTTAAGACTGGTAGTTTTGGGTTAGGGTTAAGAAGCCGGTTTAGTAAGTGGTAAAAAGGTTAAGGTAAAAAATTTAAAGACCCATGACCTAACCCTCCGACGAAACGGGCTTCTTTGCCTTTACCTTTAGACCAAATTCTTTGTGAGGAAAAAGATTAACAGCGGGCTCTTTTCTGAAGGCGTTCCCAGGTGTCGTCCACATTTTTTTGCGTTGTCTCGACATCCTTTTCCGTGAGGTGGCTGAAACGGCCCTGGAGTTTTAAATACTCCTTTACGGGAACAATCCGGGATTCTTCCTGAATGGTGTAGGTCCTTCCGTTTTCAATCTCATAAAGAGGAAAGATTCTTGAGCGGACGGCAAGCCGCGAAATTTTGACGGTCTGTTCGGAGGGCATCTTCCATCCTGGAGGGCAGGGGGAAAAGAGGTGGATGAAGCGGGTTCCCCTGATCTTTCTTGCCTTCTCCAGTTTTCGGATGAGGTCCTCCGGGTAGGCAATCGTTGCCGTGGCCGCATAGGGGATATGATGATCGGCCATGATGGCCATGATATCTTTTTTAGGATTCTCTTTTGGCTGCATGACCGGAGTGGTCGTGGTCCAGGCGAGCAGAGGTGTGGCTGAACTCCGCTGTGTGCCGGTATTCATATATCCCTCGTTGTCGTTGCAGATGTAGAGGAAATCTTCATTTCTCTCTGCCGCACCGGAGAGGGCTTGAAGCCCGATATCAAAGGTCCCGCCATCCCCGGCCCATACCGCCACCAGGGTTTCATGATCACCTCGAACATCCAGGGCCGCTCTTACGCCAGAGGCCGTGGCTCCAGCCGTGACAAAGCCGGCATGGACAGCAGTTATCCGGAAACTGGAGTACGGCCAAGCTCCCGGGACAATCGACCAGCAGGAGGCGGGAAAAACCATCACGGTATCTTCACCCAGGGCCTTCAGGGTAAGCCTCATGCTGATGGCTGCACCGCATCCAGCGCAGGCGAGGTGGCCATGACCAAGGTTCTCTTCATCGGGTATTTCTATCTTTTTCATTCCGTCCTCACAACAATTGACTACGCCAATCAAAGCTTTTGAACGTCATTGATAATTGATGAATTCGTAAAAAGTCGTCATTCCCGTGAAAACGGGAATCCAGGGGAATTCTAACTACTTAAAAAGACTGGATTCCTGCT
>DYHU01000126.1:0-1649 GCA_020724025.1 Syntrophorhabdus sp.
ATGAAGATTACGAACCCCAGCAGGGATATGCTCAAGAAAAGCTTTCAGCCCTTTCTTGAGGCCCAAAAATCCATAGGCTCCGAGGGCTTGCATGAGGCGCTGTGCTGAAGCGTCCCAGAAAGTGTTCTGAAAGGTAGGCCGATCAAACCCCCAATTTCCCAGCCTATAATAAAAAGACAGGAATTCGTCACGCTCATTGTTTAAAAAGTTCACATAGGGATCGCAGAGGAGTGAGCCAAGATCGTAGAAAAGGCTTCCGAAGCGCATCCCCTGAAAGTCGATGAGGAAGGGTTCTCCGTCACGTATCATCACATTCTGTGATTGCAGATCCCGGTGGATGAGAGAGCGCCTCGTTGCTGACAACCGCTCTGCCAGGCGAGAAAGCTCCGCCTTGAGTGCTTCCTCGAAGGAAGGCTCAAGTTCGATCCCGCAAACATTCCTGACGAAATGATCTCTGAAGTAGTCCCGCTCCCAGCGATAGAGATCAGGACCAAAGCCTTCCATGAGCCTCACACGTGCCGAAGGGAAGTCCTCTTCGGGGAAGGAATGGAGTTTGTGCACGATCGTCAGTGTTTTTTGATAAAGAGTATGTCGAGTTTCCCAGGGGGCTTTCCTTAAAGACCAGAGATCCGTATCCCCGAGGTCTTCCATGACGATGAGACAGCCGGCTGGATCGTGCCGGATCAGCCTGGGCGCCGGGACATTGATGCCTCTGAGAAATATGGCGATGTCGGCGTAATAAATGTTCTCTACACGCTTCGGGTCGTAATGGATCAGGATGGCCGAATATTTAAGGTTCCATTTCAGCCTGAAGAAGGTCCGATCCGAGCCTCTCCCCTCTAAGGAAAATATTTCTATGGGAACGGACTCTGAAAGCCCAAGCGCCTCTCGCGCAAAACCGATCATTTCGTCCCGTGATTTCATGAGTTCTTATGTAGGGGCAATTCATGAATTGCCCCTATGGCTTCGTAGGCTTCGATGGATCCGATATCGTGCCACTCGCCTTCATCAATGATGACTCCCCGGATCGAACCCGGTCTTTCCACAATTCTTCTGATAAAAGCCGAAACCACGGATTCGATTTTCCCGGCTTCAAGAAACTGGAGGAACGATGTCTCAACAGCGTAGATCCCTGTAAATTGGCAACCTTGAATTCCAGGGTTTCCCAGAATATGGCGAAGATCGCAGATTTCATCTGCCTCATTCATATTCACATTCAGAAGAGGACCGCTACTTCGCAGGGCCAGCGTTACCTCCGGTCGCTTTTGCTCGTGGACCTTTAAGAGCCTCTGCAACGGAAGGTTGGTCATTACATCGCCGTTGTAACAGAGGATAGCCTCATCCTCGTCCAGAAGATCCTCGATGTTTTTCAATCCTCCTGCTGTGTCAAGAAGGATGGACTCATGGCGAAAGATCATAGGTATGCCGCGCCATCCTCTATCAGGAAACTTCTCCGAGTAGACTTCCGAGCAATGATGGGTGTTCACAATGAAACGATCCACGCCGGCCTTCAGGAGATGATCCATTGCATAGGTGATGATGGGGCGCCCTCCGATTTCCAGGATAGGCTTCGGGCACCGCTCTGTCAGGGGCCGAAGTCGGGTCCCGAGACCTGCTGACAGGATGAAGGCTGTCTTGAATCGTCGTCT
>DYHU01000126.1:1749-10284 GCA_020724025.1 Syntrophorhabdus sp.
TTTCCGAACTCCGGATCAATCTTCACCAGCCCGGTTACAATAAATCCGGGGATGGTTGCAGCCATGACCCAGAGAAAGAAGTTCGGATACCCCATCTGCTCCTGGAGCCAGCCACTAAACATGGCGGGCGCCATCATCCCCAAGGCCATGATTCCCGTGGCGATGGCGTAGTGAACCGTTTTGTATTCGCCCTCCGATACCATGATCATGAACATCGTGTAGGCTGTAAAGCCAAAGCCATAACCGAATTGCTCCACAGCAACGCAGAGATTGATCAAATAGACATTGTGAGGCAAGGCTTGCGAGAGATAGACGTAGACGAGGTCCGGCAGATGCACAGCACAGACCATGATCCAGATCCAGAACTTGAGCCCTTTTCTATAAATGGCATACCCGCCTAAAAGCCCTCCCAGCATGAGTGAAATAACCCCCACCGTGCCGTAGATGATTCCCACCTCTGATGTGGTGAGCCCCAATCCTCCCAATGAGCGTGGATCAAGCAGAAAGGGTGCGATAATCTTGACAATCTGGGTTTCTGCAAAGCGGTAGAAGAGGAGGAAAGCAAGAATGGTAACGATGCCCTTTTTCCTGAAGAAGAGACCGAAGGTGTGGAGGAACTCCAGGGTGATGGATGTTAAAGGATCGCGGCATGCGAGACGATCCGAAGCCGGATAGGGGAGAATAAAAGAATGATAAAGGAGAAGGGCTGAAAAGACGCAAGCCGCCACAAAGAGGGCGATGGCCCAGGCCGTGGGAATATCATAACCACTTTTTTCGAGGTAGCCTGCAAGGATGACCAGCCCGCCCTGAGTGGCGATCATGGAGATACGGTAGAAAGTCGTCCGCACTCCGACAAAAGCGGCCTGGTGATGCTCCCGAAGTCCGAGCATGTAGAAGCCATCAGCGGCGATGTCATGGGTTGCCGAGCTGAAGGCCATCAGCCAGAAGAAGGCAAGGGTATACTGAAAGAAACGTGAAGCTGGGATAGTGAACGCAACAGAAGCCAGTGATGCTCCGATGACCAGTTGCGTCAGAAGAATCCAGTAGCGCTTCGTCCTGAAGAGATCGACCAGGGGGCTCCAGAGTGGCTTGATGACCCATGGAAGATAGAGCCAGCTCGTGTAGAGGGCGATGTCGGTGTTTGAGATGCCAAGGCGCTTGTAGAGGACGACCGAAACCGTCATCGCCATGGTATAAGGGATTCCCTCGGCCATGTATAGAGAAGGGACCCAAGCCCATGGATTTCGCGATGTCGGTTTGGGTTTGGACATAGACCTTTCTATTGGAATAATGGAATAGTGGAATGATGGAATAATGATTCAATTTTCTTTTCTAATTTTTCCCCAATATTCCAATATTCCAACATTCCAACTCTCCTCATGATGAATACACCTTTCTGATCTCCACGCCTGTGAAATAATGCCTCAGGATTTCCTCCGCTGAAAATCCCTGGGTTGCCATGACAGCGGCGCCGATTTGGCAGAGTCCCACGCCGTGTCCCCAGCCGGCGCCATGAAAAGTAAATCGCTCGGTTTCCCTGTTAGGACTGTGTTTCACCGACACAAGGAATGCACTGCTGTAAAGGTGACTCCGGGAGAGCCATCGCCTTATTTCAAGCTCCTTTCCCACGATGACGCTTCTCTTTGAACCTACAATCTTTAAACGGGAGATTCGGCCCGAAGGCCCACGGCGGAGGGGTAGGATTTCCATCAGGGTCCCAAAATCAAAACCTGATTTCTGTCGAAGAATCTCTTCCAGTTCTTTCCGGGGATATTCGATCCTCCAGCGAAAAAAGTTCTTTGTCTCCCGGTCAAAGCCGGGAAGGATTTTTTCGAGAAGACCTTCGTCTTTTACGCGACAGTAGGCTCCGGGGTCCGAAAGGATCCATGCCGAAGCTTCTGCCTCTGTCCCGATCGGCTGATGAGAGGCTGATGCGTCCGAGATGGTTGTTAGATAAGGGATTCGTTTGTCATCCCAGGCCGTGTCGAAATTTTCCGTGAGTCCGCCGCAACACTTGGAATATCGGGCATCACAGATTTCATCCTGGAAGGTGATCACCCTCCCGTAGGTTTCTTGTACGGCTTTTTTGGCTTTGTCAGCGGCGTTCTTCGTGATCCCCTGGTAGCGCTGGCAATGGTCATCGGCGCAGACATCAAACAGATCGTGATCCTCCCGATCATACCAGCGTACCATTTCCCCCTCCTCGATCTTTCCCGTCCGAGCAGGGAGTTCCGCTTTTTTATTCTTTCGACTGAAGCCTGAAAGCAGCCAGCTCCGGGATAAAATGGCATGGGCCTTTAGAAATTCCATTGGAGCATCCGCACTCATCTCCGAAGAGATCACACTTGTCAGATAATCCTCCAGATGGATTTCATTGATGACGCAGATCGTCCCCTCCTTGCGAAGCCGGAGAATCAGGTCTCCCTGAAAGGTTTGCTCCTCTTTTCTCTCCCAGTGAAAGCGATTTCCGATCGTGACATTAAAAAGCGAGAAGGTTGAACCCTTCCCCCGGCAAGAGAAGTCAACGGGCTGTTGGCCGGGATGTCGCCCCACATCGGCCTCAGTCAGGTGCGAGGGGCTTCCCAGTGGGGCTCCACTGGCTGTGAGTCTGATCGATGGAGAACGGATGGGCTGGCGCTGGGTCTCACCGAAAAGCACGATCCTCCCCGCGTCCACTTTTGCTGAAAACCGGCCTGATACAGGGCCAAATTCATCTCCGAAGAAATTTCCGTCCAGATGGCCGAAGATTTCGGCCTGCCGGTCCATCAAGCCCACAGCGATCTTCGGCTGTTTTTCCCCTTGAACGGTCAGAATTCCTCCACCCAAAGATGATCGGTTTTAAATTATCTCGCCCCTTCGCACCACTCTCTTGCATTTTGGAACATTTGAATCCATGGGGATGCCTTGAGCCTATGGTTTAGATCACCAGGCATCCATGCCCATTGCCATTTCAGAAACGCTCGCTCCGGATGAGGCATCATGGTCAGATGTCGTCCATCAGGCGTACAGAGGCCTGTTATCCCAAAAGGTGATCCATTCGGATTAAAAGGATAGCTTTGTAAAATTTTCTCATCCATCCGGCCCTCATCGTCCACGAAGACTACCGGAACAAGTTTTTTGGTGATGACCTCGTCCATCAGCCTTGGGTCGGGAAAGTGAAGTTTTCCTTCGCCATGAGCCACCCAAATTCCGAGTATTGAATCGGCCATGCCTTTCAACATAATCGCCGGGCTTTCCAAAATCTTCACAGTCGCCCAGCGGGATTCAAAACGCCCGGACCCATTTTGAACGAACCGGGGTTGCTTGTTGTCAGGGATTCCCAACCAGGGCACCCATCCGAGAAGGGCAAAGAGTTGGCAACCGTTGCACACCCCCAGAGAAAAGGTATCGGGACGATTATAAAAATCGTCAAACATCTTCCTTAACCTTTCATTAAATCGGATCGCTGCCGCCCACCCTTTGGCGCTTTCCGGAACATCGGCGTAAGAGAATCCTCCAACCGCAACGAGTCCCCTGAAACGCTCTAACGTTATTCGTCCACGGATCAGATCGGTCATAGTGATATCCCACGGCCTGAAGCCCGCCTGATAGAAAGCAGAGGTCATCTCTCGATCCCCATTGCTTCCTTCTTCCCGGAGAATGGCCACCTCCGGTTTGTCTTTTGCTTTGAGAAGATGGGCCGGTGTCGGTCTGGGGTTAAAAGGAATGACATAGGCCGGACCTTTTCGATCAAAGATATTTTTTCTCTCCTCATCGGCACATTGGGAATTCATCTGAAGGCGCTCGATTTGATAGGAAGTTTCTTCCCACCCTTCGCGAAGGGCACACATGTCCGATTCGAGAACCTTTTGAGAATTATAGGTCACAAGAATTTTCTTTTCCTCTGTCGTTTCTCCGATCACGGTCGGGCGCAGATGAAAAGATTCAAGAATCTCCAAGACCCCCCGAACGTCACTTACATGACACTCGACGATGGCTCCTAATTCTTCAGCAAAAAGTCTTTCAAGGGGACTCCACGGACCGTCCATTCGAATTCTCAAACCGCAGTTTCCGGCAAAGGCCATTTCGAGAAACGTCGTGATGATGCCCCCATCGCTGATGTCGTGTCCCGCAAGAATTAAATTCTCTGACATTAACTTTTGGATTGCATGGAAGGCACGTTTAAGCATTTCGGGATCATCCACGTCAGGAGATTCGTTTCCGACCTGTCCGTAAACCTGCGCCAAAACCGATCCTCCAAGCCGGGCCTTATCCTTAGCAATTTCAATGAAGATGAGCCGGCTGTGTCCTGGGTACTTTATATCAGGAGTCACCACCTTCGTGATATCGGGCATCGTCGCGTAGGCGGAAATAACCAGTTCACGGGGAGATTTCACGATTTCATCTCCAACCCAGGTGGCCATGGAAAGACTATCTTTTCCGCCATCCACCGCAATACCCAACTGGACCATCAGATCCCGCATCGCGCAAACCGCATCATAAAGGGCGGCGCCTTCGCCGGGAAGTTTGGGCGCCCACATCCAATTGGCCGAACACTTGATATCTTCCAATCTACTGATTTTCGCCCACACGATATTGGTCAGCGCTTCTCCAACGGCCATCCGGGCCCCCGCCTTTGGATTGACCAGCATTTTAATCGGTTGCTCGCCAATCGAGGTGGCGGCTCCCGTCAATCCGAAATGGCTTTGGGCGATCACCGCCACATCGCCAACCGTTAATTGAAGCGGACCACAACATTGTTGTCGGGCAATCAATCCGGTCACACTCCGGTCCACCTTATTGGTAAGAAATCTCTTTGAACCGACGGCAAGGTTGCGAAGAACACGAGACAAGGCCTCTTCCACAGGCAAATGATCCGGTAATTCAAGAGGTTTTAGCAAATATCGGATTCTTTCATCCTTGAACGTTTTCTGTGGCATACTGCCCAGAACCTTTGCGAGATTAAGATTGACGGGCGTTGAATCATCTCTCTCATCATGCACAACGAAGCGACCATCTCCTGTCACTTCTCCAAGGATTTCGCAATTTACCTTTTCCCTTTCGCAGATGGATTTGAATTCTTCAATTCTTTCAAGGGGGATCAAGAAACCGCATCGCTCTTGATATTCGGCAATCCAGATTTTGAGCACCGACAGGGTTGGGTCTCCTAACTTAATGTGCCTTAGTTCGATTTTGCCTCCGGCTTTTTCGACCAGCTCCTTAAGAACATTGGCAGGTCCGCCAGCTCCTTGATCATGGACACTGACAATAGGATTGTGATCACCCATTTCAATGCAAGCCCTGATGACGCGGTTCATCTTTTGTTCCATCTCTGCATCGCCGCGCTGAACCGCATCGAAATCGAGCTCTTCCACATTCTCGCCTTGAAGCTTACTGGAGGCCGAACCTCCGCTCACACCAATGCCATAAGCGGGGCCGCCTACTTGAACAATAAGGATTCCTGTTTGGGCTTCATCCTTTTCAACATGTCTGGCATCGATTTGTCCGATGCCGCCCGTAAACATTATTTTTTTAATCCATCCCCAGCGTTCGCCGTTGGGAAGCGTTTGGTCGAAAGACCGCGTAAAACCAAGGATCACCGGTTCGCCAAACTTATTGCCGTAATCGCTGGCGCCATCGCTTGCTCTTATCTCCACCTCTAAGGAAGGGGCCAGGTTCGATGGATAGGCAAACGATTTGGTTTCCCATGGCAGGTCATACCCAGGGATAAGCAGATTTGCAACGCAGTATCCCGCTGTTCCGGCAACTACCAGGCCACCTTTTCCCGTGGCCTGGATATCGCGAATCCTCCCGCCCGTGCCTGTTTCAGCGCCGGGGAAAGGAGCGACCCCGGTCGGGAAATTGTGCGTCTCCGCAGTAAAAATGATATGGTACTGCACCTTCTGCTCCCTGAAAGGCGCGGGTTTTCCGGGTTGTTCGGGGACAATCGTCCAGCAGTCATATCCTCTGATCCCGCTCGAATTGTCCTTGAAGGCGATGATGCTGTTGGATGGATTCGCTTTTAAAGTCGATTTTACGATATCCATCAGCGTTTCCGGCATCGCCACCCCGTTGATCATCTGTTTTCCTTTGAAATAGCCGTGCCGTGAGTGCTCGCTGTTGGCGTTATCCAGATCCCTTATTTCAACGATCGTGGGATTTCTTCCCTCTTCCTTCACGAAGTAATCATAGTAGAGATGTCTGTCCCACTCATCCATCGCCAGCCCCGGTATTTCGAGAAGAGCATCCGGGCCTTTTTCAAAAAGAGGGATCTCAAAAACAGGTTCCGGTAGAATTCCGGATTCGAAAGTCTCCAATGGGTGATCATACAAGCATTCTGTCATTCGATCGTGATGTTCCCGAACAAAGCGTTCCTGATCGACGTCCGCCGGAAGGTAATATCGCCGGGAACGTTCGATGCGAACGACCTTCACCAGCCCGCAGGTGTGGCAAATGGCGACCATATTGGTTGAATAGGCGGTCGCAAAATTCATACGGGGCCCAAGCCCCACCACCTCGCCTCCGTCAGGGTGCAAAAGTTTTGTAGATATACTTTCCGATACAAAACCGTCGGCCAAGAGCTGCCTTAAAATCGAAAGCTCATCAGAATTCAACGGCGCGGAAGTCTCCACATTGAAGCAGTATTCCAGATTTTCATCTCTGCGCAAGAAAAAGTGGTACATGGCTCTCCTTCTTTCTTAGTAGAAAAGTCTTTTAGGCGTAACGCTTTTGTAAAAGACCTGTCCATGGCTAAGGTAAATATGCCGATGGACGACCAGGTTTAAAATATGACTTTGCCAGGCGCGTTCTTTTTCGTTTACTCTTTTAGCCAGTGTCACGGCGTCATCGTCAGGCCTGATCAGCACCGGCATTTGGAAGATAATCGGACCATGGTCATAGGCGGTCTCGTCAACAAAATGCATCGTCACTGCACTCTGGGTTATTTCGCCTCGATGATAAGCTGCCATGACTGCTTCGTGTACATAATGGCCGTACAATCCCGGTCCGCCAAACTGCGGCAGTGGTCCCGGGTGGATATTAACTGTTTTTGCAGGATCCAGTCCTCGTACAAACTTTAACCACCCGGAGCACATGACAAAGTCAGCTTGATATTTTTCAACGAATGTTCGGTAACCTTTGGCCTCAAAGGGTCCGGACCAATGCTCGAAAGGGATATGAAGCGCATCCGCTCTTCTACAAACCCCTCCATGTTGATGGTTTGAAATGACTCCGACGATTTGAGCGTCAAGGACCGGCGGATTCGTTCGGGAAAATTCGACCAATTCTTGAAAACCAGAGCCTCCCCCCTTCGCATCGCCGCTCGCAAAAACTAAAACCCTGATCCTTCCGCCGTTTGACTCCATCTCTATCTCCTCCTACGACTGATCCGTTATCCATATATCCAGAGTAAATCATTTGTAAAAAAAGTCAATAAAGAAAACCGGTAGTTTTACCGCCGAATTAGAATAACAAGGGTCGCTCAAGGGAGGCTATACTCTTTAACCCGGAATCCTGAAGGAGCTCAGGGAAGAGCATGGTCGCCTATCTTGCAAGAGTAATATCAGGCCACATGATAACGGATGTGGCCCGGCATTTCCAGCGGAGCCCGATGAGGATGAGCTATGCGATCATTCAATTTGAGGATGAACCTGGCAAAGGCGAACATCTCAGGAAAACAATTGAGAAGTTGAAAGAGGGTTTGATCAAGAGAGGAAAGAAAAAATACTTTATTACGATTGCCTGACCCCAAAGCCCCAAAGCCATTGAGGATGAGGAAACACTGACGGTTGCGCTCGGCATCTTCAAGCCGCACATTGAAGTGGATGCCATCCGCCCAGACGTAGATGTAGCGCTTCCCCGAGAGGTCTCTCTTTGTCCACTCCCGGTACTCCGTCTCCCAGACTCTCTTCAAGCGGACGATGTTTGTGGCGGAGAGGCCGGGGGTGTGGGGACCGAGGAGTGCTTCCAGTGCGGGCATCATGTCGCCGGTGGAGATACCCTTCAGATAGAGGACGGGCAGGAGAGTGTCGATGGTGGGGACACGGCGCAGGTAGCGGGAGAGGATGGCACTGGTGAAGGTCTCTCCCTCCCGTTTATCCCTGATGCGGGGCTGGTGGATCCTCAACAGACCAACGCCGGTGACGAACATTCGTTCCGGCAACCTCCCGTTTCTCACCACCATCCGGTGTCCCTTGTCGTCCTTCTCCTCCCGGAACCGCTCAAGATACTCGGTCACTTCCTGTTCGATGGCTGCCTGGAGGAGGCGTCTCGCCCCTTCCCGGATCAACTCCTCCAGAAGTGACTTCGGGGTTTCTTGTTCTTGCTTTTTCTCGTCGATGGGTGCATCATTCTTCACGGGCGTATCCTTCCTCCCCTGCTTGCTAAAGGGGATATATTGAGATGTACTGGCTCTCAACAGGATACGCCTGAAATTTGTCCCGTCCACAAGATTTGGTTATAACTCTATAAATATCAAGTGGTTAACCTCAATTAAACTTTTTTTATTTTTTTCTTGACAAGTTTTTTATTCCCCTTTATAATTACTTTGTAGCTATT
>DYHU01000560.1 GCA_020724025.1 Syntrophorhabdus sp.
GGATTTTCTTGCTCATCCTCCTCATGCTTCTTCTTCCCCTCTCCCCTGTGGAGGCCAGAAAAAAGGTGGAGTGGGTCGGAAGAGAGGCGCTCAACTTTACCCTTCCCTCCACGCACGATCGGGTGATCAATTATGCTGAGGAGTATTACGGGAAGCACCATCTGATCATCACCTTTTTCCCTGCGGCCTTCACTCCCATCTGAACGGGCGAGATGGAGGGCCATCAGAGGAACCTCTACCTCTATGACCGCTTCAACACCCGGGTTCTGGGTGTCAGTGTCGATGATGTGATCATATTGAAATACTGGGCCAAAAGTTTGGATTTAACCTTTCCTCTCCTCTCGAATGTCACCGGTTTTCTGGGCGCCTCATTTGGCGTGGAGCCCTCGCCTGAGATCAAGGGGTATCCGGTTTTCTCAAGACGGACCGTGATCATCGATAAGACAGGGGTCATCAGGTATGTGAGAGACGGGTCGCCCAATTATAAGGATATTCTCCTTTTCCTTAAGAAATTGAACCAGGAAGGAGGGAAGCCATGAAAAGAAAAATGACCTTGATGCTATGGTCTTTGCTCATCACTCTTGCTTTTCTTTCCGGATGCGCCACCCTGGGAACTTCCCCTGCCCCAAAACCTTATGAGGTAACGCCGAAAGGAACGCTCATCTATGGAGGGGAATTCGAATTCGTAATCCCTCCCATGGGCTGGAAACTCTTCTGGCCGGAGGGAGAAGGAGAGGAGGAATTTGCCTTCGGATTCATGAAGAGGGACCCCGGTCCTTTCCCATCCCAATCGGTATTCGCATACGACGAGGAACCCTTCGGATGTTCTACAAGGTTTGAGGAGCGGGAGAAGGAGTTTTTCAAACGATTTCTCTGGAATGCCATTCTCCATTTTCAGGTCCTGGAGAGGAAAAAGGTTCAAATCATAGGAGGAGAAGGATTGGCAGTGACAGTAGAGGGGAAAGACCCTGTTAAAAAAGAGAAGGCAAAGGCCAAGGTGATCTTCGGAAAACGGGGAGACCGCGTGGTGGCCTTCTACATCACCCAGTGGAGGCCTATGGATGGAACCTATGACCCTTCGGCTTTCGACACCTTCGAAAAGTTCATAGGGTCCTTCAAATATCTGAAAAAATCTTTCTACGAAACGCTCTGAACGCAAAATTCAAGGTTCAAGGATTAGAGAAAGGGTGAGAGAACTCACTCACCCTTTCCTGTTTAGGGCAGTGAGGATTGCACAGGCTACAAATCCGATCAGGGAAACGAGAAGGGGCAACTGAAAAGAACCTGTCAAATCCCTCAGATATCCTCCAAGAATGGTTCCTAAAAACTGCCCGATGCCGTGAATCAAGGTGACCCAAACATAGAGGGCCGCCCGCTTTTCCATCCCCTTATCACCCACGCATGCCGCAATCACTGTAACCGTCCCTAAAAAGGTCGCCCCGAAAAGAAAGGCTGAGAGGCCAAGAAGGAAGGTCTGATGAAAGAGCAGGGGGATGAATACGGAGAAGGAAATCAAGCCATTATTCCAGAGCAGGGCTTCCCTTCTGCCCATGCGGTCTGAAAGGATTCCCCATATCCATCCGCTCACCACGCACATCCAGCCGAAGATCGACCAGATCGCT
>DYHU01000561.1 GCA_020724025.1 Syntrophorhabdus sp.
AGAAGATCCTCTTAAATGGTGAAGAAAGAGGAGGGTAGAGATAGACGCAGGGCGAAACCTCGCCGTCTGCGGAGATGTAAAGATTTCTGAGCGGGTTCTCCTCACACATGGGTACATTGATGGCAGATAGGGAAGGCTTCTTGAGGCGGATGTTGAACGCTCGAGCATTTGCCTCTGCCTGTTTAACGATCTCTTCATGCTCATTCTTAACACTCTCCCAGACAAATATCCTCTGTCTCTCCTGCCAGATATTGATCGTATGGCAAATATTGGTCAGGACAACCTCCTCAATGCCTATCTCTCGGGCAAAAGAGGGAACGGAAGGGACTTCATGGATATTGTCTTTGACCATGAGGAAGACGAGGTGTATCTTTGGCCGAAGGACTCCCTGGCGCTCTTTTCCCTCTGTAAAAAGTCGAATGGCGTGGACAATCTCTGGCAAATGAGAGTTGACTCGAATGGCGTCGTGTGTTTCAGGCGTTGTGCCTGCAATGGAAAACCCGATAAAGTCCACCCCTGCCCGGATGAGTTCCGAGACCCGTTTCTCTGTCAATCCCTTCCCGCTGGTCACAAACCCCACCTCGGGCCCCTCTTTTTTAACAAGTCCGATACACTCCAAAAGTTCCTTATGAAGCAGGGATTCACCCCAACCCTCGAGAACTACCGTCTCAACATCTCTTAGGTAGGGAAGCAGTTTCTTGAAATCCTCAAAGGCCATATCCTGAAACTGCCAGTGATCGCTCTCCGCACGGATGCACATCTTGCATTGGAGAGGACATCGGGTCGTCAATTCAATCTGCCATGCCGAAAATGGCTTCCCTTTTCTTCCTCTGCTGAACTTCTGGAAAATCTTTTCAAGCATATCATCTATAGCTTCTGGAGAAGCCTCTCCAGATTCCCCTTTCTTGAAGTTTGATAGAGATAGAAGGTATGGGGAAGAAAGGGCGCTCCCCCCCATTTCTTCTTAAAAAAAATGACACCGGGATTGATCCCCAAGCCCAGGTTCATATATTTCTTCCTCTCTGTTTTCGCTTGTTGGATCACTTCGGACAGGAGAAGATCCGAGGCGCCAGGAACATAAAGAGCGTCCGAACTGAAATTAAACATATAGATGGCATAGTCCCTCGGGTTAAATTCTGCAATATCAAAGGCAACCAGCTCACCCCGGTTGTTCCTCGCATCGAAGACCCATGCCGTAGGGGATGAAGAGAGATATTTACCGATTCTTTCAAAGATGAAACGAGTCGCCTCATCCACGGGATGAGTCTTCAGGAATTCGTCAACCATCTTTCTGTGTTCCTCACCAAGGTTTCTGTTTTTTTCCACAGAGAGTTCTCGACCTGCCCGATTCAACATATTCCTCAGTTTTTGAGAAATAGACAGGGCAGAGAGGTCCAAGCGATAGTAATGGTCAGATGGAGGATGAGGATGATCGTTGAGGGAGGAGGGGATGGCAGGAGCGGTCAACGAAACACTTTCCGGTTTGAAGCGCTTTATTGCGTCCTCCAGAGCAATTTTCATCCGTTTCTCCTCGAAGGACTCCTTTAAGGGGTAGCCGACAAAAATGAAATGATCTTTCTTCACATAGACGAGAAAGTCTCCGAAAAGAAATGG
>DYHU01000562.1 GCA_020724025.1 Syntrophorhabdus sp.
GGCAGACCATTTCAAGACCTCTGGCATAATACCTGGAGGCCAGAAGAAGAAAAAAGGATAATCTGGGAACTTGGCAGAAGAGCCGTAGGCTTTAGGGTGGTGAAGGAGAAATAAACCACGAATGAACTTAGAAATAAAAAAGGTAATGGATGATGGCTGATAAGGTAGATAAGTTAATAAGAGATCTGAGGGATGAAGAGTGGTATGTCCGAAGATATGCAGCCGAGGCACTGGGTCAGATAGCTGACCCACGGGCAGTAGAGCCACTCATTGCTGCATTGAGGGATGAAGAGTGGTATGTCCGAAGATATGCAGCCGAGGCACTGGGTAAGATAGGCGATACAAGGGCAGTAGAGCCACTCATTGCTGCCTTGAGGGATAAAGATGAGGATGTTCAAATGTCTGCAGCCGAGGCACTGGGTAAAATAGGCGATACACGGGCAGTAGAGCCACTCATTGCTGCCTTGAGGGATGGAGAGTGGTATGTCCAAAGAGATGCAGCCGAGGCACTGGGTAAGATAGGCAAACCAGCAGTAGAGCCACTCATTGCTGCCTTGAGGGATGAAAAGTGGGGTGTCCGAAGCTATGCAGCCAAGGCACTGCGTAAGATAGGCGATACAAGGGCAGTTGAACCACTCATTGCTGCCTTGAGGGATAAAGATAATGATGTCCGAAGCTCTGCAGCCGAGGCACTGAAAAAAATAGACCCTAACTGGCCAAAGACTGAGGCGGCAAAGAGACAGGTTCCTGAATTTATCGCTGCCTTGAGGGATAAATGTGAGTATGTCCGAAGCTCTGCAGCCGAGGTACTAGGTCAGATAGCTGACCCACGGGCAGTAAAGCCACTTATTGCTGCCTTGAGGGATGAAGAGTTGGATGTCCGAAGGTTTGCAGCCAAGGCACTGGGTCAGATAGCTGACCCATGGGCAGTAGAGCCACTCATTGCTGCCTTGAGGGATAAAGATGAGGATGTTCAAATGTCTGCAGCCGAGGCACTGGGTAAAATAGGCGATACAAGGGCAGTAGAGCCACTCATTGCTGCCTTGAGGGATGGAGAGTGGTATGTCCGAAGAGCTGCAGTCGAGGCACTGGGTAAGATAGGCGATACACGGGCAGTAGAGCCACTCATTGCTGCCTTGAGGGATGAAGAGTGGGATGTCCGAAGGTTTGCAGCCGAGGCACTGGGTAAGATAGGCAAACCAGCAGTAGAGCCACTCATTGCTGCCTTGAGGGATAAAAGTTCGTCTGTCCGAAGCTCTGCAGCCGAGGCACTGGGTAAGATAGGCGATACAAGGGCAATAGAACCACTCATC
Organism: Syntrophorhabdus sp.; assembly: GCA_020724025.1. Next base: position 1,314 of record DYHU01000562.1, read on the forward strand.
ACTGCTTTGAGGGATGAACATAGGTATGTCCGAAGGTTTGCAGCCGAGGCACTGGGTAAGATAGGCGATACAAGGGCAGTTGAGCCACTCATCACTGCCTTGAGGGATGAAGATAAGGATGTCCGAAGCTCTGCAGCCGAGGCACTGGGTAAGATAGGCGATACAAGGGCAGTTGAGCCACTCATCACTGCCTTGAGGGATGGATATTGGTATATCCGAAGCTCTGCAGCCAAGGCACTGGGTGAGATAGACCCTGACTGGCCAAAGACTGAGGCGGCAAAGAGACAGGTTCCTGAATT
>DYHU01000563.1 GCA_020724025.1 Syntrophorhabdus sp.
CAGAACGCAAAAAAGAGGAGGCAATGGAGTGAGGAATATGGTATCATATCTGCTATCTTATATGGGATGGCATATGAATATCTGGGGAAAAAAGAGCAGAATCGTCATCACCTGTGCGAAGTCGATCTCTGTTTATTTAAAAGAAGAACTCCGTTTGCTCGAATTTCCGGTTCTCTCCGAGGGGGTTGCCAGCGTCGAAACAGAAGGGACGATGGACGACGCCATGAGGTTGAACCTTTTTATCCGGACAGGGCATCGCGTCCTTTTCTTCCTGGAGCGATTTAAAGCAAGACATCCTGATGAACTTTATCGAGAGGTGTCTGCGATGGAATGGGAGGAGTTGATCCAGGAAGAGGGTTACCTCTGTGTGACCTCGACCGTGAATAACCCGACCATTAAGGATACACGGTTTGCCAATTTGAAATGCAAGGACGCCATTGTGGATCGGATCAAGAGGGTGCGCGGGCGGCGACCGGATTCGGGTTCGGAAAGAGATCGAACGGTCATACATCTCTTCTGGAAGGATGAGACGGGTTCTATCTTTGTCGATACCTCCGGTCAGCCCCTTTCGAGAAGGGGGTATCGGAAGATCCCCCTGGAAGCGCCGATGCAGGAGACGCTGGCCGCAGGAGTGATTCTGGCGACCGGCTGGAGAGGGAATGGCAATCTGATCAACCCCATGTGCGGAAGCGGGACGCTTGCGATCGAGGCGGCGTTGATTGGCCTGGGAAGGCCGCCAGGGCTGTTGAGAAGCAATTATGGTTTTATGCACCTGAAGGGGTTTGATGAATCATCCTGGAGGGAGATCCGGCGGAAGGCCAGAGCGACGGCAAGAGATACCATGGATGGAAAGATCATTGCCACGGATATCAGCGGAGAGGCCATCCAGGGAGCAAAGGGGAATGCCCAGACCGCAGGGGTGGAACGGTGGATTGAATTCGGGATCTGCCCATATGGTGAAACCCCTGTCCCCAGCGGGGGAGGGGTCGTGGTCCTCAATCCCGAATACGGGGAACGGATGGGTGAGAGGAGCGCTTTGAGAGAAATCTATAGAGGGATCGGGGATTTTTTAAAGAAGCGGTGCCAGGGATACCGTGGCTATATCTTTACCGGCAATCTCGAGTTGGCCAAACAGGTAGGATTGAGGACAAAAAAGAGGATCCCTTTTTACAATTCCAATATCGAATGCAGGCTACTGGAGTATGACCTTTATGAGGGAAGCCAGAAAAAGCAAGCACCAAGCTCCAAGCGCCAATAATCAAATAATATCCAATTGGATTCCTACATGTATAAATCTAAGAATTTTCTTCTAACATTTTAGCCCCCTCACCCCCTCCCTCTCCCCTTTGGGGAGAGGGGAAGGGTGAGGTGAAATTTCAAATATGTTTGGGTAGAATTTGGTTATTGGAATTTAATTTGCGGTACGATCAACAAACATGGCAAAATTAAATTCATGACAAAACAAAACTCACCAACTTTTCCCATCTATTTCCTTTATGGGCCTGAGGACTACCTCATCGAAGAGGAGATCCGGAGATTGCTGAATCAGACCCTTTCCCCGAAGGAGAGAGGGTTCAATCTTCATCTCTTCCACGGAGAGGAGCACA
>DYHU01000127.1 GCA_020724025.1 Syntrophorhabdus sp.
TTAAGAACTTCCGGATCCCTGTAGATCACACCCGGAAAATTCATCATCTCTGCCAGTCCAATGGCCCAGGGTTCTTTGAAGAGCGGCTTTAGATCATTGGCTTTGAGATTGGCTCCCGCGGTCTCCATGTGTGTCGCTGGAACGCAGGAAGGGAGCAACAAAAAAACATTTAGCGGAATGCCCTTTGCAGACTCAGCCATAAAACGGATGCCATCCACGCCAAGGACGTTAGCGATTTCATGGGGATCGATGATCACGGATGTTGTGCCATTGGGAAGAACAGCCCGGGCGAATTCAGGGATGGTGACCATGCTCGACTCAATGTGGACATGACCGTCGACTAATCCTGGACAGAGAAAGTCGCCTTTTAGATCAATGATTTCTCGGGCTTGATAATCTCCAAAACCTACAATCACACCTCCGAAAACAGCCACGTCCTTCTTTTCGATCTCTCCGGAGAAAACATTAACGACTCTCCCATTCTTGATGAGAAGATCAACCTTTCCTTCACCTGATGCAGTCTTTATTTTTTCGCCCAGCGAGGCCATATCCTCATTCCCTCCCACTAACTTTCATAGCAAATCTCTTCTTGATGATCAAGGAATTTATCAGGCGAGATATTTCTTAACCCCGTAGTTGGATTAAATTCGGAGCCTGGGTTCATCAAACCCTTTCACAGAGGGGGACGACCATGAAATCAATGTCATCCAGCGAAACGCGGGATCCATCCAAGAGTGGCCTTTAGAAATTTTGGAAGCGTCTTTTTATGGGAGTATACAGTTGACTCGATCGCATCTTTATCAACAACGGGGTTAATTGAGCAGGATTTGTTACGTATAACACCTACAAAGCATTGAGCTTGGAAAGCGGCAAGGCATGATGATTTCCGATGGAAAGAGAGTAGAACGCCACAGCTCACCAGTTGCCAGGTTTATTGGCAATCTGGTGTAGCCGCTTGTTAGCAAATAATTCAAATAATTTCTTATACAAATAAATTGTTTTTTATCTTTGACGCCAGTTTCAGCAATCAAAAGTCTTGGGATAACAACTACAAGTGTTAAAGCGAATAAGACCGTTGGGGTTGTGATAAGAATGAGAATGATTATTCTTTTTACTTCCTTGATGAGCCAGTTCTTTGCAAATCCCCTAATTGTTATAACGTCTTTCACGTGGATTCGTGGATTCTGCCCAGATTTTAGAGTTGCTGATATGAACTAACTTTAGGATGATTTGAAATTATATAAAATGGAATTTAATGTCAAGAAAAATCACTGGGAACCATGGGAAAGTTCCGGTTGTCAGAAATTCTCGTAGATTAGGTTGTTAATTTCCACTTGAATTGTTGCATTCTTATGAAAAATCCCAAAACAACATTACAGGAAGTTTCCTTTACTTATTTTACACATAAATCACGGGAAGATGAATTTGGAAAGGAGAAACTGGTGGGAAAGTCCATGGAGTTTTAGAGCTCCCTCGAAATCAAAGCTGTTTGTTTACCGATGAACAATGGGAAAAATTTAAAATAATAAAAATAGTCTATTATTACAATAAGATAAATTCTATTGACTTAAGGATTTAGATATGATAAAAAGGAAACGTAAATTCCAATTTGAGACTCAAAATGGAAATAATAGACCGATTTTTACAGACTCCTAATGCAAGTTTTTTCCTTTTCGGCCCTCGCGGGACTGGCAAGTCAACGTTTGTAAATCAACATTTTAAGAGCACTATTTACATTGACCTTCTTGACCCGGAACGAGTTCGTTTTTTCTCAGCCAAGCCTGAACGGCTCAGGGAGATGATAGACGTTCAACCCGAATCAGGCTTTATCGTGATCGACGAAGTTCAAAGGGTTCCCGAATTGCTCCCGGTGGTTCATAGCCTAATAGAGACCAAGAAAGGCTGGAAATTTGTTCTCACAGGTTCAAGTGCGCGTAAACTCAAACGAACAGGGATAGATCTGCTTGGCGGACGGGCCCTCCTGTATACCATGCATCCTTTCATGGCAGGAGAGCTTGGGCGCTACTTTAATTTTGATAAAGCCCTTCGCCATGGGCTCTTACCTGTTGTTGTCGCTTCAGAAGATCCTGCGGAGGTGTTGCGTTCCTATGCAGCCTTATATTTACGGGAAGAAGTTCAAATGGAAGGATTAGTCAGGAACATTGGTAATTTCTCGCGTTTTTTGGAGGCCATCAGTTTTTCCCATGCGTCTATTCTAAATGTGAGCAATGTTGCCCGGGAATGCGAGGTGGAGCGAAAAGTTGTGGAGGGCTATGTGGGAATTCTCGAAGATATCCTGTTAGGCTGGCACCTTCCCATCTTCACCAAACGGGCAAAACGTGAACTGGTCGTCCGCCCGAAGTTTTATCTTTTCGACACAGGTGTTTTTAGATCTCTGAGACCGAAGGGGCCTCTGGACCGTGTAGAGGAAATAGAGGGACAGGCCCTGGAAGGATTGGTGGCCCAGCATTTGAAGGCATGGATTGCCTACTCAAGAGACCAAAGGGAATTGTTCTATTGGCGGACAAGATCCGGGGCAGAAGTGGATTTCGTCGTCTATGGGTCAGAAGGGCTTTGGGGAGTGGAAGTTAAGAATACACGTAAAATACATCCAGCCGATTTAAGAGGCCTTCGTTCATTTAAAGAGGAGTATCCAGATAGCAAGAGGCTATTTCTTTATCGCGGAAGAGACCGACTCATGAAGGAAGGTATTCTCTGTTTGCCATGCATGGATTTCCTTCAGGAACTCCACCCTGACAGATTGCTGGACGAAGCGTTTGTTTAAACAAATGACATTGCTTTTCTCAACTCTTCGATTTGGCTCATTAGACACAATTATAAAAAAAGAAAAAAGGATTTTGACAGATGCCGCTTCGTTCGCTTTTCAACGAAAAGGACCTCTATGTTATCTCAGTGATCGGAGAAGACAAGGTTGGGATTGTTTCAAAGGTGACGCAGTTCCTTTTTAAAAAAGGGTTTAACATCGTTGACATCGAACAGACGGTCATCCATTCCCAGTTTACCATGGTGCTCCTGATCCAGCCACTGCGCTCTCGGTTTGAATGGGGCGAAATCAGAAGGGGACTCAGCCATATCGCCGGAAAACTGGAGATGAAGATCACGATCACGCCCCTCCGGGAATTTAAAGGGTTAAAACTGGCAGAGACCAAGAGGCCATATGTGTTGACCATTTTAGGAGGAGACCGGTCTGGTGTGGTGGCTGCCTTCTCATCCGTCCTGGCGAAGCATGACTGCAATATCGAGAGGATCAAAATGATCGCCCGGGGGGAGTTTCTCGCCATGGAGATGTGGGTCGACCTCCGGGAAGCCCATTTCCCCCTTCTCCGCCTGGACCTGAATGAAACGGCGAAGAGGGTGGAAATGGATATCATCGCCCAACCCGAATCCATCTTTAAAAAGAGAAGGAAGGTAATCGTCTTCGATATGGATTCGACCATTGTCGATGGAGAGATCATCGATGAGATGGCGACATTGGCCGGGGTGGGTAAAAAAGTGGCGGCTATCACCGAAAAGGGCATGCGCGGTGAAATCGATTTTTCAGAGTCCCTTCGGACGAGGGTTTCTCTCTTGAAGGGCTTGAGGATTAAAAGCCTCGAATCGATTGCAAATACCATTCGACTCACAAAGGGAAGCGAAGAACTCCTTTCGGCCTTGAAAGAGATGGGGTTCAAAGTGGCGCTCATCAGCGGTGGCTTCACCTATTTTACAGATATTTTAAAGATAAGATTGGGGTTCGATTATACCTTTGGCAATGCTTTAGAGATCAGGCATGGGAAGCTCACCGGAAGGGTGAAAGGAAAGATCATTGATGCCCGGAGAAAGGCTAAGATCATGGATGAGATCTGCCGGAAGGAAGGGATCACCCGTGATGAGGTGGTGGCGGTCGGGGATGGTTCAAACGATCGCATTATGCTGGCCAATGCAGGTCTGGGAATTGCTTTCAATGCTAAGGAGATTCTCAAGAAGGTCGCTGACGGAGCGATCACAAGGGATCACATGAAGGGCGTACTTTACTGCCTGGGGATTACGGACATCGACCTAAAATCAATGTCAAATGGCAAAGCTCAAAGTTCAAAGGAAGTTCAAATTCCAAATTTCAAAGGATAAGAAGTTTGACTTTTAGGCATTTGTCATTGATTTGTCATTTGGATTTTGACATTTCATATTTAAATCCATGGAACTTCAAAACGTAAGGGCCATCATCTTTGATTTTGATGGGACTCTGGCTGTTCTCAATATCGATTTTTCTCTGATGAGAGAGAAGGTATTGGACCTCATCCGGCAATATGGGGTGAGAGAGGACTCGATCAAGGAGCGATATCTCCTCGAGATGATCGATGAGGTCTATCCCATGCTATGGGAGAAGAACTCCTCCGGTGCGGAGGAATTTTATGAGAGGGCCCATCAGATCCTTCACGAGGTTGAGCTGAAGGCGGCAGAAGAGGGAAGGCTCATCCCCGGAGCGGTGGCGGCATTAAGGGTACTGAGGCAGTGGAAGATCAAGGTCGGGATTGTTACAAGAAACTGTGAAGAAGCAGTCCGGAAGGTTTTCCCGGACATTGATGATTACTGCGATGTCTTTATTTCAAGGGATTCCGTCGAGAAGGTAAAACCCCATCCAGACCATCTCAACTTCGTGTTGGAAGCGTTAAAGGTCGCGGGAGAGGAGGCGGTTATGGTGGGGGATCATACCATTGATATTCAGGCGGGGAAGAGGGCCGGGATGAAGACAGTCGGCGTGTTGACGGGAAGAATAAAGAGGGGAGAGTTTGAAGAAGCAGGAGCGGACTATATTTTGAAGGATGCCACAGAGGTTTGTGAGTTGGTGAAAGAATAAGAAAATGGAATACTGATGGTCTCGTAAATAGTCTAAAATGCTATTTTCTGTCATTCCTGCGCAAGCAGGAATCCAGTGTTTTCAGGTGGTTAGAATTCTCTGGATTCCCGTTTTCACGGGAATGACAACTTTTTACCAGATCATCAATACTTGGATGTTGGAACAATGGAATGATCAGAGTCCGGGGAGGTGATGAAGATGAAGAAAAAAGTCATCCAGACGGAAAAGGCGCCGAAGCCAATCGGACCCTACTCGCAGGCCATCCGGGCAGGAAATTTTATATTCCTCTCCGGACAGATTCCGATTGATCCATCAACCGGAGAGTTGGTCAAAGGGGATATCCGCCAGCAAACCCGGCAGGTTCTGGAAAACATGAAAGGTGTGCTGGAATCTCAGGGGCTGGGAATGGAGGATGTGGTCAAGGTGAATATTTTTCTGAAGGATATGGGAAGTTTCAATCCAATGAATGAAGTCTATGCCACTTACTTTCCATCTTCCCCTCCTGCGAGGTCAACCGTTGAGGTCTCCAGACTCCCGAAAGATTCGGATCTGGAGATCGAAGCCATCGCTTCTGTTCCCTGATGCGATATCCCGTTACCAGGTGATTGTTTTTTTGTCACCGCTTGGGGGGTTAAGATGGATATCGAAGGTGATGGATTCGACCTTCTCTCTTGGGATTGGAAAACCGAAGATGAGCACCCTGCCTGTCATAGGGGGGAGAGGCATGGAGAGGACGGCTTCCTGGGGTGCGGGAGAGAACTCCTCCGCAGGTTTCGGACCTGCATAGATCACCTCTTTCTGCGACACGACAACTTTGATGGAGTCTGGCGGAGCAAGTGTCCTCCGGCTCTGATTCAGGACTTCAATATAAAACTCGAGGATTTTAAGGGAGGAAGGGATCGATTCTATCTCGCGAACCTTAAAGGTGATTTCTCCTAATTTAATAATGGGTTCTTCCTTGGAGAGGGGCTGGGACAGACTCTCTCCCGGTCCTACGAAGGTTAGGTGGATTAAGACAAGAAGAAAGAAGACATTTTTTTTTCCCATCTTTTAAGCCTATTTTATATTTTTCCCCGGGAATTTTCAAGAACTTTGTGAGTAAAACAATCCTCTTTTTTCCTTTCAATAAACGGAGGTGACCCCTCGGAGAGGTGTCCGGTTGTGAGATTAGGAGGGTTGTTTTATAATGATTTTCAACTGTTGGAGAAAGTGAGCCATGAAACCCATCCTTGCCATCGTCGGAAGGCCCAATGTCGGAAAATCCACCCTGTTTAATCGAATTGCGGGCGGAAAGAAGGCCATCGTCTATAATGAGCCTGGTGTTACACGGGACCGGAACTATGCCGATGTCATATGGGAGAAGAGTTTTTTTACGCTGATCGATACGGGCGGGTTTGAGCCGGTCTCAAAGGACCGGATCTTCATCCAGATGCGCGAGCAGTGTCAGTTGGCCATGGAGGAGGCGGCTGTGATCCTCTTCGTCATGGATGGAAAGGAGGGTCTGACTCCGTCCGACAGAGAGATTGCTAATATCCTGAGACGTTTGAATAAACCTGTCTTTTATATCGTCAATAAGATTGACGGGCCCCAGAAAGAGGAGAAGGTATTTGAATTTTATGAAGTGGGCGTGGAAAATCTCTTTTCCATCTCAGCGGAGCACGGATATGGCCTGAATGAACTGATGGATGAAGTGATGGGGGTCCTTCCCGGAGCGATTGAAGAGGAAGGAGACGAAGACGCAACAAGGGTGGCTATGCTGGGAAGGCCAAATGTAGGGAAATCATCGTTGATCAATCGCATCTTAGGATATAAGAGAGTGCTTGTCGATGAGGCTCCGGGCACGACCCGTGATGCGATCGATACCCGGTTTGCGAGGGACGAGAAGCGATATACCCTGATCGATACCGCAGGCATCCGGAGAAAGAGCCGGATCAGCCTGCGGCTGGAGAAGTATAGCATTGTCGAGGCACTCAGGACGATTGACCGCTGTCACGTAGCTCTTCTCATCCTGGATCCGAAAGAGGGGGTAACGGATCAGGATGCAAGAATCGGCGGATTTATCCATGAGAAGGGGAAGGGATGCATCATCGTGGCAAACAAGTGGGACCTGATTGAAAAGGATTCTCAAACCATTGTTAAATTTGAGAAGAGAATCTATGATGACCTGAAATACCTCTCCTATGCTCCGATCCTCTTCATCTCCGCCCTGACCGGCCAGAGGGTGAAGAAGGTTCTCGATACGATCGACCGGGTGGCAGAGGAGGCGAAAAAAAGGATTCCCACTTCACCGTTAAATAAAGCCCTTGAAGGGTGGGTGAAAAGATTTCCGCCTCCATCCTACCGGACCCGGCAGGTCAAGTTGAACTATATCACCCAGGTCTCTGTTGCCCCACCCACTTTTATCATTTATACTAATTTTCCGGAAGGAATCCATTTTTCTTACGAACGCTATCTGTTGAACCAGATGAGAGATGCCTTCGGCTTCGCGGGGGTTCCGATCCGGCTCCAGTTCCGGAAAAAGAGAAAGGGATGATAAGATGAGCAGACGGGAGAAGAAGTATCTGATTCCAATGGTAATCCTTTTGGCGATTCTTTTGACCGGCGCTTACTTCCTCTATCCGATGATTGGGGAGAGAGAATCGAATCAGAGGTTCCGGACGCTGAAAGTGGACCTTGGCGAGATCAGTTCCGTTATAACTGCAACAGGAACGATCAACCCCGTCACCACGGTCCTGGTAGGAAGCCAGGTTTCTGGAACGATCAAAGACCTCCATGCCGATTTCAACTCCCGTGTGAAAGAGGGGCAGGTGATTGCCCAGATCGATCCGGCCATCTTCGAGGCCCAGGTCGAGCAGGGAAGGGCTAATCTCCTGAATGCCGAGGCCAATTTATTGAATGCTCAGGCCAACCTCAAGAATGGACAGGCCAATCTGAGCAAGGCAGAGATCGCTGTCGTCGATGTGAAGAGGACGCTGGAGCGGAACAGGGAGCTAATAGAGAAGAAGGTGATTGCCCAGGCCACCCTCGATACGGCACAGACCAATTATGATACCGCCATCGCCCAGAGAGAAGTGGCAAAAGCCCAATTGGAATCGGCCAGATCCCAGGTGGAGTCGAGCAAGGCTCAGGTGGAGCAGGCCAAGGCCGGCCTGAAAGTGGCGGAGACAAATTTGAGATATACCACCATCCGCTCCCCGGTTAACGGAATTGTCATCTCAAGAAATGTGGATGTGGGCCAGACCGTTGCGGCCAGCCTTCAAGCTCCAACCCTTTTCACGATTGCCAAAGACCTGACCCGGATGCAGGTGGATACCAATGTAAGCGAGGCCGATATCGGCCGCGTGGCTAAAGACCAGGACGCCACTTTTACGGTGGATGCCTACCCTGACAGGACCTTTCGGGGAAAGGTATCAGAGATCCGTAATGCCCCTACCACCATTCAGAATGTCGTGACCTATGATGTGGTGATCCAGGTGGATAACACCGATTTGAGGCTGAAGCCGGGAATGACAGCCAATGTCTCTGTTTTGATCGAACATAGGGAAGGCGTTTTGAAGATTCCCAATTCCGCCTTAAGGTTCAGACCAGAGTCTGCCAGGGCAGAAGAGGTTGGGGAAAAGAAAAAGGAACCTTCGCCATCTGAAAAAGGCCGGGCGGTCCTGGATCGATTGATAAAAGAACTCGGTCTTACAGCCGATCAACAATCGAAGATAGAAATGGTCCTTCAGTCATCCAAACATGAATTCCAGGAGATCAGGGAGAAATCAAAACCGGAGGAGGCGAGGGTTCGAATTCGAGCCTTGATGCGACAGAAGATATGGGGGTTTTTGACCGAGGAACAGAGAAAGAAGTGGAGTGAGATGGCTCAATCCCAGCAGAAAGACCGGGGAAGGCCGGCCAGGGTATGGGTTCTTTCTCAGGAGAAAAAACCGATCCCCGTTCAGATTGTGGTTGGAATCACCGATGGGAGTTTCAGTGAGGTGATGACAGGAAATCTTCAGGAGGGAGCCGAGGTAGTGGTTGAGGAGATTATGAATAAAAAGGCCCGTCAGAGCACTCCTCCGCCCTCCACGAGGGGATTGAGGTAATTAGTGTCTGTCCATAAACAGCGTTTTCCGTCATGCCGGACTTGATCCGGCATCCAGTCCCGCCTTTAGCGGGATTGAAAGGACTGGATTCCGGTTTTCGCCGGAATGACGATTCTGATTGAAGAAGCAATTTATAAACAGACATTAATTGCAATTTAGATTGCAGATTGTCAATTGAATTTTTTTAAATTTGAAATATTAGCTATGTTAACTTCCCCCTTTGTAAAAGGGGGATTGAGGGGGATTTTAATAGGTCTCAAATCCCCCCTCACCCCCCTTTGCTAAAGGGGGGTAATTCTGTTGGAACTGGTATCGACAATTTATTGTGGATGTGGACGCGCTAAGCGCATAAAATTAGAATATCAGATGGGATCACTCATCCAAGTTAAAGATCTGGTCAAATTTTATCCTCTCGGGGAGGTGGAGGTCCAGGCCCTCCGGGGTATTTCCCTTTCGATTGAACGGGGTGAATTTGTAGCCATCATGGGCGCCTCGGGTTCAGGGAAGTCGACCTTCATGAATATCCTCGGTTTTCTGGATAGTCCCACCCGTGGCCAGTACCTTCTGGAAGGGATCGAGGGTGAGCATCTCTCCCGGGATGAGCTGGCGGAGATACGGAATCAGAAGATCGGTTTTGTCTTTCAGGGATTTAATCTTCTGACCAGGACATCGGCAATCGAAAATGTCCAGCTTCCTCTCATCTATGCTCATCTGCCGTCCAAAAGAAGAAAAGAGATGGCTCAGAAGGCCCTCTCCGCAGTTGGCCTTGAAGGAAGGGAACATCATCACCCCAGTCAGCTCTCGGGAGGGGAACAGCAACGGGTGGCCATTGCAAGGGCCCTTGTGAATCAGCCTTCGATCCTTCTGGCCGATGAACCGACCGGCAATCTTGACTCCAAGACGAGCGGGGAGATCATGGCGATCTTTCAGAGCCTTAACCGGGAGATGGGAATCACCATCATCATGATCACCCACGAGCAGGATATTGCGGCCTACGGAAAGCGGAAAATCCTTTTCAGAGATGGAAAAGTGGTCGAAGATAGTAATTCAGGACATCAGGTGTGACAATCCCCTTCCCCATCCCTCTCCCCAGTGGGGAGAGGGCGAGGGTGAGGGGGAGGTGATTAAATGACAACACTTTTCGCAAGCCTCCGGATCGCCCTCCGTGCCCTCATGGTCAACAAGATGCGCTCGATGTTGACCATGTTAGGAATCATCATCGGCGTGGGAGCGGTCATTGCCATGATCGCCGTTGGTTCCGGAGCGA
>DYHU01000564.1 GCA_020724025.1 Syntrophorhabdus sp.
AGCTCATACATATTAAGGGGGCAAAAGGCAGGAAGGACAGATATACCCTGCTTTCCGAAAAAGCCTTGGAAATCCTGGAGCAATACCGGAGGAAATACAGACCTGAAAAATGGCTATTCGGTGGTGCAAAAGAAGGCCGATACCTTTCAACAAGGACAGCAGACAAGATATTCGCAAATGCCTGCGACAAAGCCGGGATAACGAAGGATGTTTCATTACATGTACTTCGGCACAGTTTCGCCACGCACCTTTTGGAGGGCGGAACCGATCTCCGATATATTCAGGAGCTCCTGGGGCATTCCCATAGCAAGACGACTGAAATCTACACTCACGTGAGCATGAAAAGCTTGGGAAAAATCATGAGCCCTTTAGACACCCTTGAGTTAGCGAAAGGAGGTGATGAGTGACATTATTTGTCAGGTGCAAGGTTTCTGGCGATTTTGCCAGAGGTAGAATATCCGCACCGAGTGCTGATATCACCCCTAAAATGGGAGCGTATCAGCACCAGGTGAGGATGTGAACAAGTTGACCAAAATGACGCTTCGCTCGAACGCCTGGACGGCGTTCGCATTTTGGTCAACGGCTGGCGAGCGAGCGAAAGGCTTCAGCCGTAAATGAACCGAAGGTATTTCTAACAACCGTAGGTGCTTAGCGAAGCGTCACTTCGGCCAACAGGCGAGTGAACGGCTGAAGCCAAAATGCCCATAAAGGGCACTTCGCTCACCCGCCAGCCGTTATCTGCTCAGTGTGGGCAGAAGGGAAATTAAGAAAAATAGAACCGTCCCATTTTCATTTTTATAGGGCTGGACAATATGAGCCGGATGAATCGAGAGATTCATGTCCGGTTCTGTGAGGGCGTAGGGGTGAAATTCCTCCGCGCTACTCGGGGGAGTGCGATTATGGGAACCAGTGAAGAAACGGCAGGGTGGTTTGTTTTAGGTCAGTTTGCACATAGCGCATACTTCCTGAAATGGGCCAAGTCTCATTATGGATCATTCAGGAGGATACATGATAAGCAAAGTAGTCAATTGCATCAGGAAGCGTTCGAGCAGATTTCGCTGGCGGTCATCCTTTCGGTAATGGCTCTTGAAGCGTTCCTTAACGAGATGGCGTTTCTTGAGTTGAATAATCCAGAGACCAAGCTCAATGATCAGGAGAAGGAAGTCATCAGAGGGCAAATTGAAAGCGGCCACCTTGGGTATTGGCCGATAGAGGATAAGATTTGTAAATTTACCAAGATTTTGGTCAAGCAGAAATTCCCAAAAGGAGGAGGCGGTTCATTTTGGGAGAAACTGACTCGCTTGGTTAAATATAGAAAGGACTTAGTCCATTTCAGTCCGGATGGGCCTACCGAAATAGTCTTATCGCCAGGATTTGCAATGAAGAGTGGGGTACCAACTGAGGCAGATATTGCAATCAGTTGTACACGAGTGTTATTTCAGCAAATAGCTGATTATTGTGACTTCGACCCAAGTGATGTTGCAAAAGAAATTATTACAGCCATCGAAAACGCCGGGTATCGCTTACCGGATTCCCTTAAGCATGCTCTTGCTCGTATATGATCCGCGATTGGCTGGGAAAGTAAAAAAGAGGTTGTCCATAAT
>DYHU01000565.1 GCA_020724025.1 Syntrophorhabdus sp.
GGATTTTCTTGCTCATCCTCCTCATGCTTCTTCTTCCCCTCTCCCCTGTGGAGGCAAAGAAAAAGGTGGAGTTGGTTGGGAGAGAGATACTTAATTTTACCCTGCCTTCCACCCAAGACCGGTTGATCACATACGCTGATGAGTATTATGGTAAACATCATCTGGTCATCACCTTTTTCCCTGCGGCCTTCACCCCCATCTGAACGGGCGAGATGGAGGGCCATCAGAGGAATCTCTACCTCTATGACCGCTTCAACGCCCGGGTTCTGGGCGTCAGTCGGGATGATGTGACTACCTTAAAATACTGGGCCAAAGGCCTGGACTTGACCTTTCCACTGCTTTCCAACATCACTTCTTTTCTGGGTGTCAGTGTGGATGTTCAACCGGAGGGAATGCCCATCTTCAGCAGACGGACGATTATCATCGACAAGAAGGGCATCGTTCGTTATGTCAGGGATGGTTCGCCGGAGTTTAAGGATATTCTCCTCTTTCTTAAAAAACTGAACCAGGAAGGAGGAAAACCATGAAGAGAAAAAGTCTTCTGATCCTGTGTTTCTTTTTAATGATGGCCTGGCTTTCTGGATGCGCAACTTTTGAAACGGAGAAAAAGGCTGTTCCTTATCGCTTGACTCAACAGGGAACAGTCATCTGGGAGGATGAATTTGAATTTGTGCCGCCTCCTCCGGATTGGAAGTTGCTTCGGGTCGAGACAGGAGAGAACGATATCAATTTCGGTTTTGTGAGGGGCGATCCCGGTGATTTTCCATCCTTGACCACCTTTGCCTATGATGAGGAGCCCTTCGGATGTTCCACACGGTTTGAGGATCGAGAAAAGGAGTTCTTCAAGCGATTTCTCTTTAACGCGATCCTCCAGTTTCAGATCCTGGAGAAGAAGAAGGTGCAAGTCGTTGGCGGAGAAGGGCTTGCCGTCACGGTGGAGGGAAAGGATCCAGTGAAAAAAGAGAAGGTCAGGGGAAAGGTGATATTCGCCAAACGGGGTGACCGGGTAGTGGGTTTTTATATCACCCAGTGGAGGTCTCTGGATGGAACCTATGACCCCGCTGCTTTTGACATCTTCGATAGGTTTGTGAGCTCTTTCAAGTTCCTGAAGAAATCTTTTTATGAAACTCTCTGAAAGAAGTTCCCCTCACCCCATCCCTCTCCCACGGGGGGAGAGGGGAAGGGTGAGGGGAGAGATGGCGGTCATGATGACACAGGCGACAAACCCGATCAGGGAAACGAGAAGGGTTAACTGAAAAGAACCTGTCAAATCCCTCAGATATCCTCCAAGAATGGTTCCTAAAAACTGTCCGATACCGTGAATCAAGGTGACCCAACCATAGAGGGCCGCCCTCTTTTCCATTCCCTTATCACCCACGCATGCCGCAATCACTGTAACCGTCCCTAAAAAGGTCGCTCCAAAAAGAAAGGCTGAGAGGCCAAGAAGGAAGGGCTGATGAAACAGCAGGGGGATGAATACGGACAAGGAAATGAAGCCATTATTCCAGAGCAGGGCTTCCCTTCTGCCCATGCGGTCCGAAAGGAATCCCCATATCCATCCGCTCACCACGCACATCCAGCCGAAGATCGACCAGATCGCT
>DYHU01000128.1 GCA_020724025.1 Syntrophorhabdus sp.
CAAAAAGCGTAAGAGAGAATCTGGGTGTGATCCTCCCTGCCCTTCCCCACGCCCTCTCCAAACTAAAAGGCGATCCTTCGGAATGCGCCCAGGAATGAAGGCCCCCAAGCGGCACTCAGTAATTTTGTGAATCATAGGAAGAATAGGCAAAGAATAGGGAGTGTAATGAGTGAGGGCAGGGATTTATAAATTTATGGACGTTCCTCTCCCCTTTGATTCCACCCAGAATTTTAGATAATTTTCAGAGAAATTGTGCTATTATTACTGAAAGGGTTTACCGGAATATTAAATTATTGGGCGCTGGGTTATAATTAAATGAAATGGGTCACTCCTTACTTTGAAAATGAGGTCCTTAGGAAAAGGCCATATTTGACTGAAGAAATCTGCAGGGGAGTGATTGAAGATCCTGAAAAGAAAGAAATTCAACCTGGAGGAAGAATTAGGTTTTGGGCTAAGGTTGAAGAAATTGGAAACAAAAATCTGAGGGTAGTCACTCTGGCAGACGGAATCACAATTCATAATGCCTTTATTGATAGGGGATTCAAACCGAAGGGAGGGAATTTACCGTGAAGATGAGTTATTACAAGGATACCGATTCGCTTTATATTGATCTAAGCGAAAAACCGAGCAAAGAATCCTTAGAGGTTGCTCCTGGAATCGTATTGGACTTCGACGAAGACAATCATATTGTAGGAATCGATATTGATAGGGCAAGTCAAATTCTGAATCTTTCTGAGCTGGAGATTTCGAGCATACCTTCTAAAAAGTTTATATTTTCACCCTCGGTTTGATAGCTCACACCTTTTCCACTTCTCAAAGATCTTTTTAAGTCTTGGGGGATTAACTTTACGCCTCCCCTTCTATTTATATTAAGTTTCTATTCATCTTCAAATATTTTATTACTGATGCTCCCCTGTTTTGCCTCAACTTTTAAGTTCTTTTGGGAACCTACACCCCGCTGCAATCACTCTTTGCACGAACGTCCCTCTGCTCTTAACCCGAACGTCCCTCTGCTCTTAACCTGAACGGCCTATCCAAATAAAGGGTGATCTTTCCAAATGCGGTCACGAATGAGACCCTCAGGCGGACTAGGCATTTTGGTGAATGACCTCAAAGCCATTTCATTGCTTTCACCAAGTTCGCATGTTGAAACTAAGCTGAATTGTAACGATTACTGGAAATAATCTCCGGTTGACTTCTCTCTTCCGGAAACCTTCCGCACATTATCCAGAAATTCGGAGGGGATCTTATACTCTAAATCTCTTGCCTTGTTTAATCTGTAAGCAGAATTCAGGCAGACTTTAAAACTAAATATAACATCCCGAGCAAAATTGGTAACCAAATGGCTACCAGAGACCACACTGCACGTTTGGCTCTGCGAAAACCGACAAGATTAATAGCCTTGCCACCAGCATACGCAGCCGTTGGAACAACTATCAAAAAAACTAAAGATATGAGAATAAATGTCATCATGTTTAAATCTTCACTTATCTCTTCAGTAACTTTAGTATACGCAACCAAGATCAACAACACCGATAGATCCAACCAAAACAATACAGCGCATATAAGTGTCAGGGAGCAAAGGTTCCGGGCTCTGACTCTGCTTTCTGGTCCATCTGGTCCATTTAATGTCTCTTCGCCAATCTCTTTTAATGCTCTACGAAGAGGCCAAAAAAACGAGACCGCTACCAGTAGGAGCAAAAGCAGAAATGAAAAAAACATTAAGAAGTCGATCATCCGCGTAGGGGACATTGGCCCGTGCCGTTTTGTATATAAGACCGTCTAAAAGCAGGCTGCTCAGACGATCATACAGAAATTGGCTTCCTCACTCTTATATCAAAAAATGTGATATTTGGCAACAAGACACTTCAATCAATTGAAACTTCAGCACGACAATGAAATTTGTCGATTAGTGCTCGAAATCTACGGCATTTGGGGAAAATACTTCGCTGACGCTTTCAGGAAGGAAGTGTTAAGGCCCCTTTTGCTCTTGATATCCGTGCTTTCCCCCCAGGTAATCTCCATCGATATATGGTCATGTCTTAGTATGAGAACAGGGTATGGAAAAAGAAGCTGGATGTCAAGGAGAAACCGAGACAAAATAAGATCAGCCTTGCATAATTTGAATTTCTTCGGTAATATGTCGCCAATAATGGATAGATATCTCATATAATGCTCCTGTCAAGATGACGGGCGGGAAACCGAAACTATCGTACTTATCATATCGATGCAGAGTCCATAGAAAAGAATTTTGATATTCCGGGAAGCGGATAGAGGGCGAGTTTATTTACCTCAATACGGGGCGGATATATGGTATAATGAAATAAAAGAAAATCGGGAGGTTTGCAATGAAGACCGAAGAACTGAAGATCAAATATCCCAGCGGCTTTGAACACGCCGTACATATGACGAAAGAGGAAATGGAACAGCATATCCGTTTGATGGCAGCACTTAAGATGTTTGAGCTTGGTAAAATTTCCTCGGGAAAAGCTGCTGAATTGGCCGGAATATCAAGGGCTGAATTTTTAGAGGCTTGCGGTCGCTATCGTGTTAGTATCTTTAATTACCCGGATGAAGAAGTTGAGAAAGAGATTAAGAAAGACCTCGAGACCGTAAAAAGAATGAGTAGTATATGAAAATTGCTTCCAATACCGGCCCCATCATCGGTTTGGCAAAAATCGATCTTCTTTTCCTGCTCAATCAGATAGCTTCAGAAGTGCTCATACCTCCCATGGTCCGTCGAGAGCTAATGGGTAAGACTGGACCGGAGACAGCACAGATTGACAAGGCGTTAAAAGAGTTTCTCAAGGTTGCCGATTTAAAAACCCTCAACCCCGCTGTTGAAATTGCCATTTCAACTCTGGACGAAGGAGAAAGAGAGGTTATCGGCCTTGCCTCAACGACCTCCGGGGATATTTTGATATTAATGGACGACCGTGCAGGGAGAGAAGTGGCTGAGAAATTAAATATTCCCGTGTCAGGATTGGTGGGCATTTTGTTATTGGCAAAAGAAAAGGGAATCTTAGAAAAAATCGGACCGCTCCTTGTGGAGTTGCGAGATAAAGGATATTGGCTTTCTGACAATGTGCTCCAGACAGCCCAAAGCCTTGCTAAAGAATCATGACATCGATTGCGGAACAAGTCTGGAAATGTAGTTTGTAAAACAACTTTACAATTCAAAAAATGGGCGATTTTCGTCCATTACAACCCAACCATGCGAATTGTCTCTGAGGGAGAAACAGATACAGCCCAATTACCGTCCTGTTATTGCCGTTCATAAGTGGTTTGCCCGCTGGCCCGGTCGTGTATCGGTAATGATATCTTCCTCACGGCCTTTACCGAAGTAAACAACCTCATATTCCCTTTTATCCGGCGGGAAAAGAACTCAGGGCGATTGGGGAGAAATTTCTTTACCCACCTCGATCAGACAAATCAATTCCTGACTTTGTTCCGGAGAAAGGCTCATTTTGGTTTCTTTATTTTCGATCCTTTTGAGGATTTATAGAGCACACGGGGTTCTTCTATCAGGAAACCTATCTGTTTCTTTGGTGGTTCTAGTTCTGGCTCCGGCGGCCCACTCAGCAATCGCATGATCCGCTGCAACACCTCCGTAATCGCAGTCTCATGGACATCCAATCTTGCGGTCAGCTTTTTTTCCAACACCGCCAGTTTGTGTGCAAGACCCTGTTGTTTAATGATCATCTGCCTCATGCGAACGAATGCACGCACCACAAACACACTCATCTGAATTGTCTGCTTGCTGCGAAGGACGTTAGCCGCCATAATGGCACCATGCTCAGTGAAGGCCATGGGCAGCTTCCGGCGTCCACCATGGGCAGAACCGGTCGCAAATTGTGACCGGTTCGACTCCAAACTTGAAGTCGCAAATTGCGACTTCAAGTTTGCAACCTCTTGATCTGTAAGAACAAACGCAAAGTCAAGTGGAAACCGATCGGCGTTGCGACGAACCTGTTCGTTAAGTCTCTTGGTGGGCACTCCATAAATGCGCGCGAGATCTGCATCCAGGATTACCTTCTGCCCACGAATGGTGATAATCATGGGCTCAATAGCTCGCGCCTCGTATCTCTTTATTTTCCCCGTCATATGACGTCCCTTAAGATGAGTTTTTATCCTGTTGTTCCTGCCAATGCAATTTCATCCATCATACCACTATTGGCAAAACTGAAAACCGAGTCTTCGCAAACTATTGGCGGCACGCCCATTAAATTCGAGCTTCCCGCCCTTTTCGAGAGATTCGGTAGAACTGAAAGCTGATATCGGTAAATCCAATTGCAAAGGAATTGACTTCATCAGCGCCCGCCCATTTTTTGCCATTATATGTAAGGGAAGCTGAAAGGTCAATATTTGTTGACTTCGCCCTTTAGCTTCAGGTAGACTTTTTAATAAAGAGAAACCAGAATGGAGGGAAGATAATGAAATTATTTCCTGAAGATTTATGGCGACAATTTCGAGAGACCCTGGGACTAAAAGAATCCCCTCTGGGAATCTATTATACGGATGAGAAACCCGAGGGGGTCACCCCAAAGGAAGGAATTCATGGGTGCATGATTGGCCTGCTTCAGAATGCACGGAAGAAAGGGATGATCGTCTACTTCGATAAAACCCATTTCGGCTGCCCCGGTGGCGCCTACTATATGGGGTTTTTAGAATCTCCCAGGCCCAACATCGAATACTTCCTCTCCTGCGGAATTCCAGGCGAGATGGAAGGGGAACGCTATATCAAGACGCCGGAATTGGCAAGAGGATTTTTTGCCAAAATGAAGCCGAGACCAGCCCCTGCTACCTACTGCGTCTTCAAGCCCATTGAGCAATTCCAGGACGAGACCAAACCAGAGGTGGTCGTCTTCTTTGGATCCTCGGACATCCTTTCGGGTCTCTTCACCCTGACGAACTATGCATTAGAAAGTACTGATGCAGTTTTCACTCCATTTGGCTCCGGGTGCGGAACCATCCTCACTTATCCTTTGAAAGAAGCCGAGAAGGAACAACCCCGCGCCACTCTCGGAATGTTTGACGTTTCTGCAAGACCCATGGTTGAGAAGGAAGTCCTCACACTTGCCATGCCCTACTGCGTATTTTTAAAACTTTTAGAAAATGTCTCAGGAAGTTTTCTCCAGACAGAAAGTTGGAAGAAAGTTCACCAGAGGATACAGAAATAAATCCCAACAACCAAATTCCAATCACCTGAGGATCATGCCGCGTCCACCTTGGTCTGTCGGAAGCCTTTCAACGCCCATCGTATTACTGGAGTGAGGTAAGAAAGAATGGCAGCGCCAATGAAAAGTGCGGAGATTGGCCGTGTGAAGAAGATAGAAAAACTTCCTCCGGATATGATGAGGGCCTGGCGAAGGGAATTTTCTGCTAAATTCCCAAGAACCAAGCCGAAGACAAGGGGAACGATAGGGTATTTAAGCTTTCTCATAAAATAGCCCAATACAGCGAAACCAAGCATCATCCACACATCAAAGAAATTATTATTGACGCTGTAGGCACCCACAGAAGCAAAGATGACGATGAATCCCATGACGATCGTATAGGGGAGGCGAAGCATGGCCACAAAGGCAGGAATCAAGAAGATGTTGATGAGCAGGAGAAGGAAATTGCCGATATACATGCTCGAAATCAGGCCCCAAACTAAATCAGGATTTTTTTGAAAAAGCATGGGGCCTGGCCGAATACCCCACATCATAAAGCCTGCCAGCATCACTGCGGTCGTGGGCGATCCTGGAATGCCCAGCGCCAGTAATGGAGCGAAACCGCTGATCGAGGCGGCATTGT
This sequence comes from Syntrophorhabdus sp., assembly GCA_020724025.1. Next base: position 5,800 of record DYHU01000128.1, read on the forward strand.
TAGCCGATTCGGGTGCCGCAACCCCTTCGATGGCTCCTTTGCCAAAGCGCTCAGGATGTTTAGAAACACGTTTTTCCGCAAGATAAGCGAGAAACGAAGCAGTCGTTATCCCTCCAGCAGGAATGATCCCAACAATGAATCCAATGATTCCACCTCTGAGAATTGCCCAGCGCGAGGCAATCCAGTCTTGCCATGTCAGAAAGAGATCGTGGAGGCGCAATTTGGATTTGAGTAGTTCTCCCTCCTCCGGCTCCTCAATGCTGAAGAAGACCTCGGCAATTCCGAACATACCACAGATGATGATGATGAAATCGAAACCCCCGAGGAGTTGAGGGATGCCGAAGGCAAACCGGGGCATGCCGCTCACCACATCGAGCCCAATGGTAGCGATCAGAAGGCCGAGCATGGTGGAGATAATCGTTTTAATAGGCTCTTCTCCTCCAAAGACCGTAAGGAGGCCAAAGGCCATCGCTGCCAGGGCAAAGTATTCAGCTGGCCCGAACCGTAAAGCGAATTTCGCCAACGCCGGCGCAAAAGCCATCAGGAGGATGATGGAAACAGTGCCGGCGATAAAGGAACCGATCACAGCAATCGATAATGCAGCGCCAGCCCGCCCTTTAAGGCCCATCTGATAACCGTCGATGCAGGTCATCACAGTGGAGGATTCACCCGGCACATTGATGAGAACCGAGGTGATGGTGCCTCCATAGGCGACACCATAATAGATGCCCGCAAACATGATGAGGGCTGAAGTAGGATTTGCCTTGAAGGTAAGGGGAAGGAGGAGAGCGATGGCTGTTGGCGCACCAATTCCTGGCAGGACTCCGATGATCTGTCCGAATAGAACTCCAACAAGGCAATAGATGATGTTATTAAAGGTGAGTGCGACGGAAAATCCGGTGTATAAATTATTGAGAAGGTCCACGATTGTCCTTTTCTACCACCCTATCAGCCCTTGTGGCAAGGGAATAGTCAGCCAGGAGATGAAGATGAAGTGAATGCAAATGGCTGTCACCACAGCCGTGAGGCTGCATGAGACCCAGCGGTGTCTCCCCATTATCCGCATAGTGATACCAACAAAGAGAGCGAGACCGATAGAAAAACCCAGGAGAGGTAAAAAGAGGAAGGTAATAAAGATAATGATCAACACATGGAGGCCCAGCTTTGTTCGTGGTTTGAAGAATGTCCCTGTTTTGTCGTGTTTTTTGAGGACGTTGATTATGACAAAAATGGCGCAGCCAATAAGAGCCACTCCTAACCACAGGGGTAAAAACCCGGGGCCTGGACCATATTCGGAATAATAGGGAAGTTGCGAGGAGAAAAAGACCACGGCCAGTCCGAATATTAGGACGACCACTCCCCCGATAAGGTCAGCGAGCCGCATCCTCATTCTCCAAAGAAAAAACTCATCCGCGCCTCTCGAGCAGAAGGGCGGATGAGTTTAGATCAAAAAGGATTTACTTAAGGAGCCCCAGATCTTTCAGAATTTCTTTCGATTCTTCTTCATTCTGAGCAACCACCTTGGCGAACTCCTTGCTTCCCATCCAGCTAGGGCTGAGGCTATATTTCTTTAAATAGTTCTCCTTCCACGCGGAGGAATCCGCCATCCGCTTAAACATGTTTTCATAAAAAGCGGCGGCTTCGGGCGGGATGTCAAGGGCGGCAGTAATGCCCCGGTAGAAAAAATAGGTCACATCATGCCCTATCTCCTTTAATGTAGGAACATCTGGAAAATCCGTCATGCGTGTGGCCTTGGCAACGGCTACAGGGCGTACCATCTTGGCCTCCCACTGAGGCACGAATTCAGGCGGATTGGCCCAGATCATATTGACATGTCCACCCAGAAGGGCTGTGATGCACTCTCCGCCACTTTTGAAGGGTACGTAACGAAGCTTTATCCCCGCAGACCGTTCAAAGAGACTCTGGCAAATCTGGTCATCCTGACCGGCGCCTGTTCCCCCGATGGTTAATTCTCCAGGGCGCTTTTTTGCCTCGGCGATAACGTCACGGATCGTTTTGAGAGGTGAATCAGTCTTCACAACGATCAACTGCTCATCGAGGGCAAGATTACAAATCGGCGTGAGCTCACGGAATGTGGGGGCCCCCTTCCCTGCCACCAGCGCCGCCTGGGCCTGACCGGGGATGAAGGTCAGCAGGACATGGGGGTTGCCCCGCTGGGCGACGACCGATGTCGTTCCGACGAGACCACTACCACCAGCCTTGTTAACAACGAGGAGGGGCACGGGGCATAACTTCTCTCCCTCAATGATGCTGGCAATGGACCGGGCTAATACGTCGCTGCCACCCCCTGGGGCAAAGGGAGCCACGAACTCAATCGGTTTGGATGGCTTCCAATCTGCGGCCTGGGCTCCACTGACAAAAACCAGGATCGTAAGAAACACCACAACTGTTACTTGGAACAATTTGTTCATCTTCATCTCAGATCCTCCTTTCCCTGCATTTTTAGAATGATACAACAACCTCTTTCTTCATATCGAAGAAAATGTAGAAAATATATATGTATCTTGTCAGTTTTTCAAGATCCTACGCCTTTTTTAGACTTTTTGCGAGTAACTCCGCTTTCCTTGTATACTCCATTTTTTCCGTGAGGACATGAAGCTTTGCACCGAATTTTTCTTCACAGAATCCACTCAGGGAGTCTATGGTCTTCTGACTACCGGTGACAGGGAGAAATGGCCAGAAATAGGTCGGAATCCCCAGGGCCACAGTCCAGGCAGCCCTGGCTACTGCCTTGGTCCGGTTAGCCTCAGGAAAACAGGCTACGATCGGAAATTCTTTGATAGACTTTTTCCCCACGCTTACCATGTCCAATAAGAAATCGGTCACACCGCTATTTTCACAACTCCCCAGATCGACCACTGCCGGGACATTCTTCCCCAGAGAAGTAAGCAGAACCGATAAACCCTTGCCACAACTGGCATCACGCTGTTTTGGATTTAATAACCCGAATTTGGCCAGACTAACACTGGCACACCCCTCCGAAACGCAGAAAATATCTTTTTTCAATAACTCACGGGCGATTGAAACAATCTCATGATCCTGTGTGAACTTGACATTGTTACATCCTGCCAGGATGGCGATTCCCTTAATTTTTCCATCTGACAAGGCCTTCACAACCTTGTCCGCATGAATGTCCTTTGGAGAGAAACCCATGACACCCGACTCTTTGATATTCGGGATATCTCTGGATACCTCACCGCGAACCTTAAAAGCCTCTTGAGCCATTCCAACGATCTCCTTGGCAAAAGAGCTCACATCTTTTTTATTTAAAACTTCTGTGGGGACGACTTCAACTTTCCACAGCTTGGCCAATTCCACTAAAGAGGGATTGACACATTGATCTCCGGTCACAATCAGATCCACTGCTCCTGTCATCAGAGGAATCTCCTGGGAGCCATAATTGGTAACCGGAGCAAAATTATTGGGTGGAACAAAGGGATCCGTGCAAACCCCCATGACTTTTATCTTCTTCCCTTTTGCTGCATCAGCAATCTTCTGTTTCAGAAAAGGAGAAAAATGACCATAAAGAAGAACAACGGGCAGGTCTTTCGGAAGCACACCCAGATTGACCTCCACGTTCGTGGGAGCGGTATCTCCGAAAACAGCCGTCTTCAATCTTCCCTGAAGCATCTGGGCTGCACAACCCATGAGGGCCCCTTTGAATGCCCACAGAAGCGTCTCCTCAACATTGCCGACCCCGCCATCCAATTTCTGAGACACCTTGAACAGGGCACTGGCAATTCCATCCGGATAGATACCTGCTGCCTTCCACCCGTCGATAAGGGCCTTCGGAAATTTTTTCATTACCTCTGTATCCCCGTTTCCCAATATTTTTTGAATATCCTTCAGGATTTTATCCGCCTCCTGCTTGCGTTTGGGAGAACCTTCTTTCGCCTCAACACCCTGGGCAAAATCGGTCAATTGATCTAAATAACCCATTGCCCCTTGTACGACCAGTCTGACGAAAGAATGAACGGCAAGGATATCCTTGTCTTTCCCACAAATACCCACTTTGTTCTGATCTTTGAAGGGATGGCTGATGCACGGCCCCTGGAGACAATCCCTGCAATTCAATCCGGTCTCACAAAATCCACACTGGGGAAGCGACCCCTCATAACGATCCCACACCAATGGAATCTCTTTCTCTGCCGCTTCCTTTAAAAAATGATCTGCCACGCTATCCGCGGTCTTTCTTTGTACGAAATCCATCTCTTCCTCTCCTTTCTATAATCGATAGATCGTTTGACATTCCCAGGTCAAAACCTCCGTTCAACCCCGAAAGATCAATAGCTTCGTTTCGGAGCATACCCATACCAGGTCGCTCCCTCCTCCCTCTCCTCCAGAGCCAATGCCT
>DYHU01000566.1 GCA_020724025.1 Syntrophorhabdus sp.
TCTTTCAAGAACCACCTTTATTATTTTTGGTATCATTTCGGTTATCGCCTACACTCGGGTCCTCTCCAGAGAATACCATCTCTCAAGGAGCCAGGCTAACTCCATCCTTCAAACCATCCTTCAAACCATTGCCTCTGAATTAAAAAGTGGACGCCTTGTCCGCTTAAGAAACTTCGGCACCTTCCGGGCCCGCAAAGGCCATGGTAAACTTCGCGCCAAGTTTGACGACTCCAAAAATTTCTTTTCCCGATATAGCTATTAAATGGTCAGATCGGGATCCCACTATTGCGGGAAGGCAATAGGAGCTCATCTCGCTGGCAAAGGTGGGTGGTTGTTTTGGGCGTGTTGAGTGGCGCTGGCAACGGTAGTCCCTTGCCTGTGGGCAGGCTCGGGCTTGCAAGTCTGCTGGGGGCGGGCTTTTCCCACCGAGCAAAACGAGGCGGCATCTCGCCCGCAAAGTGAGAATAAGGGATGGTTCTCGTCCCATTAGAAAAATATTCTCTGTACTTATCACTGTTTTCTAATGGGGATCGTCGGAAAAAGGCAGGTTTATCCTATGGCTCAACTTTCCCGGCCAACGATTAAATCAGAGGCGGGATCCCGCCGCCTAGCATTAGATAGCCTGGCGAGAAAGATCGTGGCTCTACCGGGCTATTAAAGGACAAATTCTCGACGGGTTATCGTCAGGAAGACCGAAATCCGGTTTTTCGCGGGTTTTGCCTTTGGCAAAGGTATGTGGGGCTTTATTTTTGTAGGCTTACTTTGCGGTAAGGAGTTTTCCTATCTCTGGATGCGCCTTGATCTCCTGGCGGATTCCTTCAATGACCCATATTCTCATTAAGGTCTGGTAACCAAGCCCTCTGTATCTAGCGATAACTTTAGCTAAATCAATTTGCCGTTGCCCCATTCTTAAAGTAAGAGTTCGTTTTCTCTCCTCACGCCTTTCAGCAGCCTTCTTTAGAAGGCTAGGAGCAAATTCAAAGGGCTCTTTTACATCCACAAATTCACCCGGATAATCGAGTGGACTGTAGGTATCCCAAAAACGTGCCTCTTCTTCTTCAGTTTTAAATTTAGGTACCCTTTTCATCTTATCTCATCCCCTTCCTCTTTTTGTAATAACGCTTTTCCTTCTCAGTCATATCCCTCGCACTAATTATCCTTATCCGGCACTACCTTTGATAACAAAAACTATAAAGAGATATCTTCCTTCTTCAGTAACACCATAGGCAATGTATTTATCCTCTCTACTTCTTTGTTAGAACGGTTTACCAAATAGAATCGTCTCTTCAACCTCAAAAATAGCAACTCCATGTTCAGCTATATGATTTTCATTCTTCTCATCCCAATCAAAGCTATTGATACGCATCAAAATCCTTTCTCTTCCTCTATTACAATGTTACTACAATGTAATTACATTGTCAAGTTTTATTTTTACACCAAAGCCTGCTCCCTGTAACTCCAGGAACTCATTACCAGGAACTCCTTATAAATTGGCACTGATTATCATTTAAAACTTGACATTTTGGTTCTTCAGGCCACATCCAAATACGCTGCCCCTCCAGCGTTCTCCGGTCACTTTCATTAAATCTCATACA
>DYHU01000567.1 GCA_020724025.1 Syntrophorhabdus sp.
AATACTCAATCACCTTATTGAGCAGGGGGAGGTTGAGATGGGTCTGGTTCTCAAACTGACCTTTGAAGGCTTTCTTCTCCTCGCCGAGGTCGTAGCAGGTGGTCCGTTCCACATCGACGAGGATTCCTGGCAGGCCGATCCTCTCAAAATCAGGACGGTGCTTTCCGTAAAAGGGTTCACAGCAGGAGCCGACAAACCCCGGCACGCCAGAACGTCTCAACTCCCGAAGGGTCGATTCGAGATCTTCATAGTTCTGGATCGTGAGGTAATCCATGCCAAAAGATCTGGCGATCCGAATGGCCTCCCCTATGGAACAACGGCCGCATTCCTCACAGCCTTTTTGGTATCTGAAGTCACAGTCAATTTCCTTGGCGCAGTAGGGGAGAAGGAGGACCTCAGGCTTTTTCACCTCTGTAAATGGCTTTAAGACAGGAAAGAGATGGTGGATTTCTTCCTCATCAAAACCATGGGGAAGGAGATCCATCTTCTGGATGGCTTCCAGAATGGCCTGGATGAAGTGGGCCTCGTTCATTGCCGGGATCTGGGGTCTTGTCCTGGCAAAAAAGGTCTGGAGGATCATTTCGATATTGGTAGGAGTGGCCTTCGAATTTTTAAGAAGGCTTTCAAGATCGAAGATCGCCCTTTTGGGATAGGCGAAGAAGTCGCCGGTGATCAGGATCTGGTTGATCACCTGCGTTTTCGTATCAACGGCGATCGAGATCCGGATCAATCCGCCCGGAGCCTTCAGAATGGAGGTGAGGGTCTTTCTTCTCGGCAGGGCCTCCCTCACCTTAAAGATATGCTCCGGAGAAGAGAAGTGAGGGAGTTTTTCTTTCAATAGGCTTTCTTCTTCGGGAGATAAAGGTCCGGAGATGAAATGGACTCCAAAGGTTTCTTGAAAACCTTTGATTAGGGAGTCTTTAATGCTTGATAATGAAGGGGTTCGACCCAGCTCCCATTTCAAACAGGTGACCCGCTCCTTGACCGAATCGATCTCCTTGTCCTGAAGCTTCTCAGTCGGGATTCTCAGCGCCCTGAGCATCTCATCAACATCAAAATCGACAAGGAGTGTCCCTTGAAAGAGAACGGCTCCGGAAAGTTCGGTTCCGCCTGTTCCGGAAATCTTACGGCCGCTGACCTCCACATCGTTTCTTGGACGGAAGTAGGCCCGGAGACCAAGACGCTGAAGGCCACTTGCCGAAGCCTCTCCCATCTTTCGATAAAGATCTTCGATCCTTGAGGGGATTCTGGGATCTTTTTTGGAGATATAGATTTCCCAGCCCAGCTCCGCTCTTCCCCAGTAGAGTGCGCCCCCTCCGGTGAGTCTCCGGTTGATCTCGATCCGTTTCTGCCGGCAGTAATCGAGTCGAACCTCTTCTTCTACGGATTGATGATGGCCGACAAGGACAGTTGGACTGGAGAATTGGAGAAAACGAAGGGTGTGAGGGATCTTTTCACAGGCTTTCTGTTCGAGAAGCACCTCATCGAGGGCCATATTTTCAGCCGCTGAACGTACACCGGTATCTAAAAGCCGCCAGGTTTCCATTGAGTAATGGTATAGCCTATTTTAACCCGGCCTTCAACGG
>DYHU01000568.1 GCA_020724025.1 Syntrophorhabdus sp.
CCAGCCCGAGTTGAACCCTGACCTGATCGACCACATCTTTCGTGGCATGGGGGCCAGCCAATACAACAGCGGGATCACCGGGAAGCACCCGGACGATGGTGAAGATGATCAGGGAGATCCCGAAAAGAACAGGGATCATGATAAGGAGTCTTCGGATAATGTATTGACCGGACATATCTGTGATTAAGCGCCCATGATCATAAGAAAAGGGGCTGGCCCTTTCTCTTAACAGATTTTTGAGAAAAAGTCAGCCCCTTGAATTCATAGGACCCACGAGGGGTTATTCAATCCAGGCCTCTTTGGCGATGACCCTCTCGGTTGGGTGAACAATGATGCCTTTCACATTGGCCCTGACGCCCACCATCTGGACTTCGCTATGGAGGAAGAGCCAGGGGGCTTCCTCGTTGATCAGGGTTAAGGCTTCTTTGTAAAGTTTCTTTCTCTCTTCGGGATTGGCCGTACTTCGTGCCCCATCCAGCAATTGATCCAACTTCTCATTCCCATAAAAGGAGGCGTTCATCCCAACCTTCGGCCACTGTTTCGAGTGGAAAAGGGTATAAAGGCCATAGTCGGCATCGCCTGTCACACATCCCCAGCCGAGCATGTAGATCTTGTGCTCGACCTGATCTTTCTCCCTGAGGATGGAAGGAAGGTAGGTCCCCCATTCCATCATCTTAATCTCTGCTCTTATCCCCACCTTCAGCAAATCTGCGGCTACCGCCGTGCAAACAGAGGCATCCATGTAATATCGACCGACGGCGGGATGAAGGGTCGTCTCAAATCCCTTGGGAAAACCTGCTTCTGCCAGAAGAGCCTTGGCCTTTTCGATATTGTATTCATAGGTTTTGATCGGGGCGTAACCGAAGATGCCCGGGCTGATTGCCGCGTCAGAGACACGTCCAACACCACCGAGAACATGCTTGACGATGGCTTCTTTATTGACTGCATAGTTGATCGCCTGTCTCACCCTCTTATCATTGAAAGGTTCTTTCAGGGCGTTAAAACCCAGGTAGATCGTCCTCACGCTGGCCGCATCCATCACGGTAAGTTTCGGATTGGCTCTCAACCGCGGGATATCGAAGGGCGGGATGCGGACGGAGGCATGGACTTCGCCGGTTTCCAGGGCAACCACCCTCGAGGCATCATCCGGAATGACACGCCATGTCACTTCTTCGAGAAGCGGTTTCTTTCCCCAATAGTTGTCATTCCGGGCCATGACAAACTTGTTTCCAGGAACCCATTCTTTAAACATGAAGACGCCCGTCCCGACCGGCTTTGCTACGGCTTTATCCCAGGATGCCTTCAGTGATTCGGGGCTCTGGATTCCGGTTGCCTGATGGGTCAGGTTGCTCACCAGTGCGGCAAAAGGCATCTTTGTCTTCATCTTCACGGTGTAATCATCCACAACCGTCACCGTGGAGATCGGTGCCACTAAAAATCTGTAGCGAATGGCAACCTTGGGATCGAGAAGGCGATCAAATGTGACCTTTACCGCCTCCGCGTTAAATGGGGTGCCATCATGAAATTTAATTCCTTTTTTTAACTTCAGGGTAAATTCCGTCGCATCGGATGAAACCTCCCA
>DYHU01000569.1 GCA_020724025.1 Syntrophorhabdus sp.
CGATGGAGCGAAATCCTTTTCTCCTTTGCCGGTAGGTGACGATCTCACGGGCCAGGGACTCTCCGATTTCCGGGAGGAGGCATAGGTCTTCCACTGAAACTCGATTCAGGTCAAGGGGGATGGAGAAGATGAGAAGTTTATTGGCCTCCATCCTGCCGATTTTTATTTTGATCTCGTCTTGTGTAATCCTCCCCATCCCTCCTTTAGCAAAGGAGGGAGAAGTAGGGCTTACTTTAGTAAAGGGGGGAACAGGGGGGATTTGTGATGCTTCTTTATGGACTGTGAGGAGGGTTCCTGATTCTAAGACCTCTGAAGACGATGGTGCATCAAGCTGGGCAGCCTCTTTCAATCCTCCTGCCTTTTCAATGGCTTCTTTTAAAGCAGGCGGTTTTTTAAAAATGTGAATCCCCGGTTTCCGAACCTCTCCCTGAATCTCTACCACAATCTCTTTCGTGATTTCCTCTGAAGAGGGAGAGGAGGAATAGTAAAATTTAAAGTAGAGGATGCCGATGAGAAAAAGGGCTAATAAGAGGAGGATTCGTTGTTGACCGAGGGAGAGATACCTCATAAATTCCAAATTTCAAAATCCAAATGTCAAATGAATGATAAATTAGTAAATGTCAAATATTTTCTTTGAAATTTGAATTTTATTTGAACTTTGAACTTTGACATTTGGCATTATTTCTTTTCCGTTCCTTCTTCTTTCAGGAGTTTGTAGTCGATGGAATCGACCAGGGCCTGCCAGCTGGCCTGAATGATGTTTTCGGAGACTCCCACGGTTCCCCATTTCGACTCGCCATCTCCGGATTCGATCAGGACTCTCGTCTGGGCACCTGTTCCGTCTTTGGTGGTGAGGATTCTCACTTTGTAATCGAGAAGCTTAACCTCTTTCAATTCGGGATAGAACTTCTCCAGGGCCTTTCGAATCGCGTTATCCAGGGCATTAACCGGGCCGTTTCCCACAGCGGCCGTATGTTCAACCTGATCGCCTACGCGAACCATGATGGTCGCTTCAGAAAGGGGAGGCCCTTCTTCCTCTTTTTTCTCAACGATCACACGAAATCCCAGGAGCTCAAAAAATTTCTTGTGTTTTCCAAGGGCCTTCTTGACCAGGATCTCAAAGGAACCCTCTGCTCCCTCAAATTGAAATCCCTCGTGTTCGAGCTGTTTTAAGTTGTCCAGGATTGTGCGGACGTTGGGGTCTTTGCTTTCCAGGTCGATCCCGAACTCAGCCGCCTTATAGAGAATGTTCGATTCTCCAGAAAGATCGGAGATGAGAACCCTCTGATGGTTTCCCACCTGTTCGGGCTGGATATGTTCATAGGTGAGGGGACTCTTCCGGATGGCGCTCACATGGACGCCCCCCTTGTGGGCAAAGGCGCTGTCGCCCACATAGGGCAGATACTTTGGATGAGGCAGATTCGCCAGTTCCGAGACGAAGCGGGAGACCTCGGTCATCTTCGTGAGCTGGGCATCAGTCATACAATCAAGCCCCATCTTCAATTTGAGATTGGGGATGATAGAACAGAGATTGGCATTGCCGCATCGTTCACCATAGCCATTGATCGTTCCCTGAACCT
>DYHU01000129.1 GCA_020724025.1 Syntrophorhabdus sp.
AATAGATTTCATGCTTCGATCCCGCGTTTCGCGGGACATGAGCGGAAAACTTAAATGGTTTCAACATATCACCGTTCGCCCTGAGTCCCGCGAAGCGCGGGATCGAAGGGCAAACGGTTGGTTTGGGCAACACTCCCTAAAGATTCGACCCCAGAGCTCTGTCTGGTGAGGTGATGTGCCGATGAAACAGAAACCAGAAAGCGCAGAGCATATCGAAGTATACAGATGCATTCACTGTACAGGAATGGCCAGCATTTTAATACGCAAACATTAAAAAAAGGAACGTGGCCAGAAATTGAATTTTGTCCTTTCTGTGGAATGTCTAATATATACCCAAGAGAATTCGACAACGAGCACGACAAATTATTGAACGAGAAAAAAATATAATCAGGTTTGAAACAAGAATAATACATCATCTTTTATTTCTGAAATTTGATGGTTAAAGAAACAGACACCGAAAAAACATCGGAGAAATTCATGACATCTGAAGATGTGACCCCCTAGACCCTAGACGGGCGGGTGGAAGGGGGGACAGAGATGAAGTCAACCGTTATAGAGACATTTTTGCTCGGGGTTACTTTCGGGATCGGGATAACTATCTTAGCTTTATATACACAAAAACCAGGCCGCTTAGTCACTTCGATAGAAACAATAGCCGAGAGCAGGCGAGCACGAAGAGCCAAAGAAGAAGAAAAAACACTGCAGAGAGAGAAGCTGAAAGCAGTGGGCTTTTCGGATGAGGAGATTGATGAATTCTTACAATAGGTGTCGATTTTGCGAGGCATATGGTAATGTTTCTTCCCTGATCAATGGCATTTTAAGCAAAAGGCTTTGATCTCTTGCTGATCCACCAATCGTCCTCCGGCTTCATGAAGGAGCGGGCAAAGGGGGACGTCCATAAAATTATAAATTTCTACTTGTATAATGATCTATTTCCCTACCGGGACGGGCGAATCTCAGTTCCCCTGTTTTCATCCTGATTGGGCAAAGTCGATGAACCCTCGTTCTACGTCAGTCCCGATGAGCTGAACGCGAACTCGATCTCCGATTTGCACTATACTTATTAGGTCTTTTCAGGAGGTTTGGGCAGTTTTTCCAATTTTACTTTTGAGATCCTCTGGCCGACCATTTCGATAATATTGATTCGCCTTCCTTCCACCTCCACCACGTCACCTACCTTGGGAATCTTCTGTAAGGCGGTCATCAGAAATCCACCGAGGGTTTCATATTCCGGTGACTCAGGGAGCGGAATAGAATGATCCTCTTTCAAATCTCTCAGGCTGATCGATGCATCGATCAGGAGGGTCCCGTCCTTCAGCAAAACAACCGGACTCTCGACATCATGTTCGTCTCTGATCTCCCCCACAATCTCTTCGAGTAAATCTTCGATGGTCACCAAACCAGAGATCCCCCCATATTCGTCCACCACCAAGGCCATATGGGTTCTCCTCTTTTGCATTTCTCTTAAGAGGAGGCTGATCTTCATCGTTTCGGGGATGAAGAAGGGGGACTTGATGATCTTTCGAATATCGACCTGTCCTGTTTTTGTCAGGAGAGTCAGAAAATCTTTTGCATAGAGGATTCCCCGGATGTCACTGAGGTCTTTCCCGTATACCGGATAGCGAGAAAATTGCTCTTCTTCAATAAGGGATCTGATCTCCACGGGTGATTTATCGACCGGGATGGCGACGATCTGAATATCCGGCACCATGACCTCCTTTGCCGACATGTCGGTGAATTCAAAAATGCTTTGCAGGATTTTCTCTTCCGCAGGTTCAAATACCCCGTGTTTTCCGCCTTCCTTAATGAGCATCCTCACCTCTTCCTCGGTAATATAGGCCCTTTCGCTAAAGGGTTTTCTCCCAAAGGGAGCGAGAACGAGGGAGGTGCTGAAGGTGAGAAACTTGACAAAGATGGAAGCAACCTTTGAAAAAGTATCAATGGTTCTTGCCGTAAAGAGCCCGACCGTTTCAGGATGCATCAGAGCGATGGACTTCGGCACGAGTTCACCGAAGATCACGGAGAAATAAGTAATCAAGACGACCACGATTCCAATGGCAAGGGGCTCCGCGGCAATAGAGACGGCTTTGATGGGAACCATCTGAAGCGCCGGTTTGATCACCTCGACAGCGGCGGCTCCTCCAACTGCAGAGGCAAGGACACTCACACCGGTAATTCCGATTTGGATCGTTGCTAAGAACCGGTCAGGGTTTTCTTTCAGCCTGAGCAAGATTTTTGCGTTTCTTTTTCCACTTCCAGCCATCTGCTGGATGCGGCTCTTCCTGGCCGTGACCACGGCGATCTCTGTGCCGGCGAGATAACCATTTAAGAGGATGAGAATGGCAATAAAAAATACCTCTCCAAAAAGTTCTTGCATTTCGGCCTCCCTACTTTTTCATTAAAATATGGAAGAAGTTTAAAAATGATAGAAGAAAACCGTGAGGTTCCATTCAACAGTTTTTTTCAAAGGAAGAGATCTTCAGAAATTGATCTTCTTAAGTCGTTCGATCGCCTCTTTCAGCCTCGACTCATCCACCGTGAGGGCCATCCGGATATAACCCTCTCCTGCTTCTCCGAAACCATTGCCCGGAGTGGCGACAATTCCTGCCTGTTCAATCAGGATGGTGGCGAACTGGGAGGAGGTATATCCTCGTGGAACCCGGATCCAGAGATAGAAGGTGGCCCTCGGGGAGTCCACTTCGAGTCCGATCTCCCGGAGGCCCTTCACCATCACATCCCTTCGGCCTTCATAATTGCGGATGATTTCCGGAATGGGCGTGTCAAAGCGATGGAGGGCTTCGATTCCGGCTTCCTGGATCGCCTGAAAGAGACCCGAGTCGATATTGGTCTTGACCCTTCCCAATCCGGAGACAATTTCAGCATTGCCCACGGCAAAACCGATTCTCCAGCCTGTCATGTTGAAGGTCTTGGAGAGGCTGTGAAATTCGATGCCCACCTCCTTCGCCCCTTCGATTTCAAAGAAGCTGAGAGGCCGGTAGCCATCGAAAGCCAGTTCAGAGTAAGCCGCATCATGGCAGACAATGATCCCATAACGCCGGGCAAAGGCGACCACCTCTTCGAAGAAAGGCCTTTCGGCAACGGCCGCAGTCGGATTGTTGGGATAGTTGATGAAGAGAAGTTTCGACCTCTCCGCCACCTCCCCGGGGATTTCCGAAAGTTTTGGGAGGAAGCCATTCTCCTTGAGAAGGGGCAGGAAGTATGGAGTTCCTCCTGCGAAGAGGGTCGAGACACGATAAACCGGATATCCCGGACTGGGAACAAGCACACAGTCTCCCGGATTGACAAAGGCCAGGGGGATATGGGCAATGCCTTCTTTTGAGCCGATGAGAGTGAGCACCTCTGTTTTAGGATCGAATGAGATGTGGAATCTCCTTTCAAACCAGTTTGCCACGGCCTGCCTGAATTGGATCATCCCTTCATAGGAGGGATAATGATGATTTCCGGGGTCTTCGGCGGCCTTTTTCATTCGTTCGATGATCGGCTGAGGGGTGGGAAGATCAGGGTCTCCGATTCCGAGGTCGATCAGATCCATCCCCTTCTTCCTCATCTCCTCTTTCTTCTTATCTATCTCCGCAAAAAGGTACGGGGGAATCTGTTCAATCCGTTTCGCCTTTTCAATGCGCATCCTTCTCTCCTTTTGACCCGGTTTAAATATCTTTTACCCTATGGCCATCCGAAATTCAAGGAGAAAAGAGGGGTTTGAGGTAACCTCTGAGAAGGTGTGAAAAAAATCAGTCAGAGGGGCAGTGGTCACAAAATTCCTGATAAAAATTTAATTACACCTAATAGGCGGGACATTCCTGTCCCGCCTATATTGGGGGCGGGGTTAGAAAACCCCGCCTATCGACCCCTACTATCAATGAGATGGAATTACCCCGTAACTGAGAAGGTGTGAAAAAATTAAGAATTCAAAAATAGACCCATTGAGATCATTGAGGATTTTTATGCAAAAAGATGGGTTTTGCCAATTTTTTCACACCTTCTGAGGGATTACGGGTTGAACTTTTTGATATTGACATCAACATCCCTTCCTATCATAATTAGGGGGACTTTTAAAAAAGGGTTCTTCTGGCTTTTGCGTGGGCGATGCTATACCGATCACCCTGAGGTTCTCGAAGGGTGAATCATTTAACCGTTCATGCTTCGACAAGCTCAGCACGAACGGTTTTTACGAAAGTCCTGAGCGAAGTCAAAGGGCAAGCTCAGGGTGAACGGAATTTAGTTATTTCTGAGTAACCCCTTTACCCACTCCAAACTCCGAAGAGCCTTAAAAAGAAGGGCCGATGAAAAAGAAGTCTGTTATTCAAACACTCCTTCTCCTTTTCATTCTCTCCTCCCTTTTGAACGGATGCGCCGGGAAGGGAAAGGATGTCAAAACGATCAAGGGAGATCCGGAGATCCTCTACCGTCAGGGATTGGAGCGGTTCAATAAGAGGGACTATTCCGAGGCCTTGAAGTTATTTGAACAGGTCAAGTCTAACTTTCCGGATAGCCCGCCCTACACCCTCTGGGCAGAGGTGAAGGTCGGGGATTGCCATTTCTTTAAGAAGGATTATGTGGAAGCCATCGCCGCATATGAGGAGTTCAAAAAGACCCGTCCCACCCATGAGGATATCCCTTATGTTCAATATCAGATCGGCCTATCTTACTTCCATCAGATGCGCACCCACGACCGGGATCAGACTCCCACGAAGAAGGCCCTCTCCAACTTCGAATATTTAGTCGCCAACACCCCTCCCAACATTTTTACTGAAAAGGCCGTAGAAAAGATTGAGATCTGCAAGAAACGGTTGGCCGAACACGAGTTCTATATTGGAAATTTCTATTACAAGAAGGGAAAATATGAGGCGGCTGCTTCCCGGCTGGAGGGACTACAGGAGAAGTTCCCAAAGAGGAGTGATGAGGATAAGGCTCTTTATCTTTTAGGAAAGAGCTACCTTGAACTTGATCAATGGGAGAAGGCAAGAGAAGCCTTTACCCGGATTGTCAACGAATATCCGAAAAGTTCCCATTACAGGGAAGCCAAATCGATCCTGGATCAGGGCATGAAGGAAAAAGCCGTGATTCTCAAGGCGAAAGCCAAAGAACTAAAGAAGAAGACCGATGCAGCAGAGAGGGAATCCGAAATGGTTGCCCTGGTCAAATTCGATGAAGAGAGGAGACAGCCGGTTCCGTTCAAGGAAGATAAGGTTGAGATGAAGAGGGAAGAGAAGAAAGCGGTTTCCCTTCCTGCTGAAACCAGATCCACTCAACCCACCGCCCCTGTTGAAGAGACCAAGGTGATTTCTCCCCCCCTGATCAAATACGAAGAGGAAAAGAGACAACCCATTGTTTCCCCTCCACCTCCTCCGAAGGAGGAGGTGAAGATGGAGGCGAAACCAGAGGATGAAAAGCGGATGGCGCCACTGCCGCCTCCTTCTCCAACACCTGAGACCAGGGAAATACCGCCTCCCCTCTCACCAAGGGAGAAGGAGGTTTCGAGAAAAGAGATTCCCGCCGAATCCAAGGAAGTCAAATTGGGAGATACGGGCGAGCCCATCGACATCACCTCGGACAGGGTGGAGACTTTTTCCAAAGAGAACCTGATCATCTTCAGGGGGAATGTGATGGCCCGGCAAAAGGACATTGTCATCTATTCCGATTCTCTGGAGGCTTTGGTGTTTGAAGATGGCAAGGGAATTGAGAAGGTCGTGGCCGGCGGGAATGTGAAGATCCAGCAGGGACTTCGGGTTGCCAATTGTCAGAAGGCAGTCTTTTATAATCGGGATCAGAGGGTAGTTTTAACCGGCGACCCGAAAGTATGGGAAGGCGACAATTTGCTCTCCGGAGAGGAGATCATCTTCGATATCGCGAAGAATCGTATAGAGGTAAAAGGAGGACCAGGGGGGAGAGGGAAAGTGAGAGTTCTCCCCGGAGGAGAATTTGAAAAGTTGAAATGATCAGAGAGTTCCCCGGTCTGATCTCCATCCTTTTATTCATTCAAGCCTGCCAGACTTCTTCAGGGGTAAGATTAAAGATTCCGTAACACTTTAGCGCATTGAAATGCGGTGAGATGGGACACCGGTTCCCGCCAGAAACGGGACTTCTAAAGTTTTAGAATGCGGGCTTTTATATTTTTATCGTTTGGAAACTAAGAAAATGAACTGGATTCAGCCATCCTTTTGGAGCCACCTGAATGATCAGGAAAGATGATTCCGCTCTAAAACTTATTCAGTCCCGCCCCTGGCGGGAACCGGTTTTGCATGGGGACGATTTTACAAAGTGCTAAAGTGTTACAAGATTCCAATCTAATCCCGAATGGGGAATTTGACAATTCGGGGAAAAAATTATTAGAATGAGACATTTGATGAACTCGTAAAAAGGTCATTCCCGTGAAAACGGGAATCCAGAGAATTCTAACTACATGAAAAGACTGGATTCCTGCTTGCGCAGGAATGACAGAAAATCGCCTTTTCAGACTTTTTACGAAACCATCATATTTACAAAATATCGGGCACAGGCATGTTTGACCATCTTTCGTCCAAATTAGAAGCTGTTTTTAAAAAACTTCGGGGCCATGGAAAGTTAACGGAGCAGAATATCCAGGAGGCTCTCAAAGAGGTGAGGGTGGCCTTGCTCGAAGCCGATGTCAATTTCAAAGTTGTGAAGGATTTCATCCAGTCTGTCCAGGAGAGGGCCATCGGCCAGGAGGTTATGGCAAGCCTTACCCCTGCACAGCAACTGATCAAAATCGTCAAGGAGGAGATGACCTCGCTGATGGGAGGTCAGGAGCAGAGGATTCAACTTTCGGGAAGTCCTCCTGTTCCAATCATGCTGGTCGGCCTGCACGGATGCGGAAAGACGACCACTGCGGCCAAACTGGCGCGCCACTTCCAGGGGTTGAAGAAACGGCCTTACCTCATCCCTGCGGATGTTTACCGTCCGGCCGCCATCGAGCAGTTGCAAAAATTGGGGGAGGAGCTGAAGGTCGATTTCTACCGGCCCGGATCCTCGCAGATGCCGCTCGATATCTGCCTCAAGGCAAGGGAGGCGGCCCTGAAAGGGGGATATGATCTGATGCTCATCGATACGGCCGGAAGGCTTCATATCGATGAGGCATTGATGCTTGAACTCAGGGAGATCAAAACGCAGATCAAACCGAAAGAGGTTCTTTTCGTCGCCGATGCCATGACCGGACAGGATGCCGTCAATATCGCCAAGAGTTTTAATGAGCGGCTGGGTATTGATGGAATCATCCTGACCAAAATGGATGGGGACGCCCGGGGAGGAGCGGCCCTTTCGATCAAAGCGGTGACGCAGAGACCCATCAAATTCATCGGCGTGGGAGAGAAGCTCGATGCCCTGGAAGTTTTCCATCCCGAACGGATGGTTTCGAGAATTCTGGGCATGGGGGATGTCCTGACCCTGATCGAGAAGGCAGGGGCCGCCTTTGATGAAAAGAAGGCCAAAGAGTTAGAGAAGAAGATCCGGAAGGATTCTTTCTCGCTGGAGGATTTTCGGGACCAGCTCCAACAGATCCGGAAGATGGGATCGCTGGAATCGATCCTGAACATGATCCCCGGGCTTCCGAAAAAGATGAAAGGGATGGGAGATCTCCAGGTCGATGACAGGGAACTTGGGAGAGTGGAGGCCATCATCAACTCCATGACGTTCAAGGAGAGGGCCAATTTCACAATCATCAACGGAAGCCGGCGATTGAGGATTGCAACGGGAAGCGGCACCACCGTTCAGGAGGTGAATCGACTCTTAAAACAGTATGCCCAGACCCGAAAGATGATGAAACAGTTTTCCAAAATGGGTGAAAAAGGATTGGGGAGAGGGAGGGCGCCATTGTTTTCATAAAGACGTATAGCGCATGGCGCATAGAGCATAGCGAAGGAGAAGCACCAAATCCCAAGCACCAAATTCCAAATAAATTCCAATCATCCAAATCCCAAACAAAACCTATTTGGTCATTTGAGATTGGAATTTGGAGTTTATTTGTGATTTGGAATTTGTGATTTGGGATTTTAGACGAAGGAGGTGATCATCGACAACATGGCTGCATCAATGAGATTGATGAGATTTGGAGGAAAGAAGAAGCCTTTTTATCGGATTGTGGTTGCAGACCGCCGTTCTCCGAGAGACGGAAGGTTTATCGAACAGGTAGGGACTTACGATCCCGGGAAAGATCCGGCGGAAGTCCGAATTAAGGAAGAGAAGGCGATTGGCTGGCTGAAAAAGGGAGTCCAGCCCACCCCGACCGTCCGCCAGCTTCTGATTCGATCGGGTGTGACGAAGAAGTTGGCGGAGGGCAAAAAAGAGTAGGTTGCCTTTTCCCCCAGAGTGGCTTTTAAAGGATCTCTCCAAGGACGGTCGCTCGAATTGGAGGTGGGATGATGACGACGAAGGAGTTGATTGAGTTTATCGCCAAGGCATTGGTCGACCATCCAGAGCAGGTCAAGGTTTCTGAAGTCGAAGGGGAGAGGACCTCTGTCATCGAGCTCTCTGTAGCAAAGGATGATCTGGGGAAGGTGATCGGAAAACAGGGCAGAACGGCAAGGGCCATCCGCGTGATTCTGGGGGCGGCCTCTGCCAATCTGGGTAAACGCTCTGTCTTAGAAATCATTGAATAGTGACCCATGGAGCAGACTCTTTACCCAATCGGGAGGGTGGTGAAGCCCCATGGGGTCAGGGGGAAGATTAAGGTAAACTATTTCGGAGAGGACCTCGATGGATTCCCCTCCTGTCAGAAGATTTTCATCGAGGACAATTTAGGAAGACCGGAACCCTACGAAGTCCTGGAAGTCACCCCTCAACCGCCACGCCTCATCCTAAGATTGAAAGGGATTGAAAGGATCGAAGAGACGGAGCGTCTCATCGGTAAGGAGATTCTTATTCGCAGAGAAGATCTCCCTGAACCCAAAGAAGGGGAGTATTACTGGTTCGAGATCCTGGGGATGGCGGTGGAGACAGAGCAGGGCAGAAGGATTGGCACGGTGAAGGAGATCATTCCAACGGGAGCCAATGATGTCTATGTCGTCGAGGGAAAGAGAGGGGAGATCTTTCTACCGGCAACCGAAGAGGTGATCCGGAACATTGACCGTCAAAGAAGGGTGATGAGGGTAGTCCGAATGGAAGGATTGTGGGAGGAGGAAGATGAGATTTGACATCCTCACCCTTTTTCCGGACATGTTCTCTTCTCCCTTGAAGGAGAGCATCCTGGCCAAAGCGATCGAAAAAGGGCTCATCGAGGTCAGGACGATCAATATCCGGGACTTCGCCCTTGATAAACACCGGATCGTCGATGATACTCCCTATGGAGGGGGGCAGGGGATGGTATTGAAAGTGGAACCCATTGCCAGGGCCATTGAGCAGGTGAAATCGGAAGATCCATCTGCCTGGACGATCTATCTGACCCCTGAAGGAAAGCCGTTGAAACAGGAGACGGCCAGGGAACTCTCCTCCCGATCCCATCTCATCCTCCTCTGCGGCAGGTATGAAGGAGTGGATGAGAGGGTGAGGGAACTCTTCGTCGATGAGGAGATATCGATCGGGGATTATGTCCTGACCGGAGGAGAATTGGCCGCCATGGTCCTGATCGATGCGGTCTCAAGACTTCTGCCCGGAGTGTTGGGATCGGACCGGTCGGCGGTGGAAGATTCCTTCTTCGGCTCCTTGCTGGAACATCCCCAGTATACCCGGCCTGCAAGTTTCAGGGGGCATGAGGTTCCCGAAGTCCTCCTTTCGGGAAACCATCAGGCGATCTCTCTCTGGAGAAGAAGGAAGGCCCTGAGGCGAACATGGATGAGAAGACCGGATCTGTTAAGTAAAGATTCCCTTTCTGAGGAAGATAAAAAGACCCTGGAAGAGATATCGGAAAACAATGTTTCCTGACAGAGCGCCACTCTTGAACCATGAAAATTTACAAGTATTATCCTCCCCCTTGATGGGGGAGGATTGAGGTGGGGGTGGCCATGGGATGTTTCCCCCCTCACCCCCGCCCTCTCCCGCCAGGGGAGAGGGGGATAATAGGATTTTTTCTAAACAATGGCGTCTAACCTCTATATCGGATTGGTTCACCATCCTGTCTA
>DYHU01000570.1 GCA_020724025.1 Syntrophorhabdus sp.
TCTGGATTCCCGTTTTCACGGGAATGACGACTTTTTACGAGTTCATCATATTAGTGATTTTTAAAAAAGGAAGGATGATTTATGTATACGGCTTCGGATTTGAGAAAGGGTTTGAAGGTCGCAATCGATAATGAGCCTTACATCGTTACGGCCTTTGAATTCTCCAAACCGGGCAAGGGTCAGGCCCTTTACCGGACCAAACTGAAAAATATGATCAGCGGATTGACGATCGATCGAACCTATCGAGAAGGAGATACCTTTGAGCCTGCCTCATTGGAAGAGAGGCCCATGCAATATCTTTATAAAGAGGGAGATCATTACTATTTCATGGATAATCAGAACTATGAACAGACCATCATCAATGAGGATGCGCTGGGAGAGGCAAAAAATTTTCTCATTGACAATTTAAATGTCAAGGTATTGATGTTCAGAGAGAAGGCCATCGGCGTGGAACTTCCGAACTTTGTCAATCTCAGAGTGATCAAGACGGAGATGTGGGTCAAAGGCGATACCTCGAAGGCCGATTACAAACCCGCCACTATCGAAACAGGGTATATCCTGCGTATTCCTCCCTTTGTCCAGGAGGGCGAGTTGATCACCATTGATACGCGTACCGGCGAATATTCGACCCGGGTCAAGGAATAAGTCTGTGATGAAGAACTGGCCATTGGCCAGGCGAAAGAACGCCCTTGAGCAGAGGGCAAAAATCATATGGAAGACAAGACAGTTCTTCAGCGAGAGGGGGTACCTGGAGGTGGAGACTCCCCATCGTATTCCTGCTCCCGCCCCTGAATCCCATATCGACGCTGTCCCCTCAGACAAATGGTTTCTCCATGCCTCACCGGAACTCTGCATGAAACGAATGTTAGCCGCAGGGTATGAGAAGATCTTTCAGATATGCCGCTGCTGGAGAGAAGAAGAGAGAGGAAGTCAGCATATCCCCGAATTCACCCTTTTAGAATGGTATCGGGCGGGGAGCGACTATCTCACCCTCATGGATGAGTGTGAAGAATTGATTCAAGCCCTGGCGGCTGACATCGGATTTGGAGAGAAGGTAACTTACCGCAGCCAGAGTATTCTTCTCACATCACCCTGGGAGAGGATGACTGTCGAAGAGGCGTTTAATCGTTATGCGAAGATTTCAGCGAAAGAGGCTCTTAAGCAGGGCCTTTTCGATGAGGTCATGGTGCAGGATATCGAACCCAGGCTCGGAATCAAAAAGCCTGTTTTCATTTATGATTACCCTGCCGAACGCAGGGCAATGGCGCGCTTAAAGAAGGAAGACCCCACCGTGGCAGAACGCTTTGAACTTTATATGGGAGGCGTGGAGATAGCCAATGCCTTCTCCGAATTGGTCGATGCGGAAGAGCAACGGAAGGTTTTTCAGTTGGAAATGGAGACCCGCCGGTCTCTGGGGAAAGAGATTTATCCTGTGCCTAAAAGGTTTTTGGCCGAACTGGAGGAGATGGACCCCTCGGCAGGAATCGCCCTGGGAGTTGATCGGCTGGTGATGGTTTTCTTGAATGCAAAAACGATCGATGAAGTGGTAGCTTTTACCCCGGAAGAACTTTAAAG
>DYHU01000130.1 GCA_020724025.1 Syntrophorhabdus sp.
CTTTGGCGCCGGACGGTGGGGAGGGATTTTATGAAGCCTTTTTCAAAGCGCTAAAGTGTTACCCCTTTTCTAAATTTCCCGAATCCCTTATGATTATGATAGAGAAGAAAAAAGGCAGGAAGGCCGATGTGATGGACCGCCCCAACCCAACCGACGGGAGGAGAAGATGATGAAACATAGGATTCCCTCAATGATGACAGAACTTCCCGGACCAGAGGCGAAGAAAGTTCTGGAAAAGGACCAGAAGTTTGTCTCTCAATCCTATACTCGTGTCTATCCCCTTGTGGTGAAGCGGGCACAAGGGGTTGTGGTGGAGGATGTCGATTCGAATCGATTCCTCGATTTCACCTCGGGAATCGCCGTCTGCAACACGGGCCATTGCCATCCACGGATCGTCGAGGCCATCCATCGCCAGGCAGAACAGTTCATTCATATGTCTGGCACTGACTTTTATTATGATGTTCAATCCACACTTGCCCAGAAACTGGGTGAGATCACGCCGGGACCGATGGAAAAGAGGGTTTTTTTTGGAAATTCCGGAGCAGAAGCCATCGAAGCCGCACTGAAACTGGCAAGGTATCATACGAAACGGCCTCGAGTCCTTGCCTTTTTAGGAGCCTTTCATGGACGAACCATGGGCGCCCTTTCCCTGACGGCGAGCAAGGTGATCCACGAGAGAGGTTTTTCTCCCCTTGTCCCGGGGATCACCCATATCCCTTACGCTTACTGCTACCGCTGTCCCTATCATCTCCAATACCCGGAGTGCAAAGTGGCCTGTGTGGAGTGGATCCGGGAGGACCTCTTCAAACGGAGCATCCCTCCGGAAGAGGTGGCCGCTATCTTCGTTGAACCGATTCAGGGCGAGGGCGGCTATATCGTGCCTCCACCGGAATTTCATCAAAAACTTTATGAATTGGCAAAGGAGTTTGGAATTCTCTTGGTCGCCGATGAGGTTCAAACCGGAATGGGCAGAACGGGCAGGATGATGGCGATTGAGCATTGGGGTGTCATCCCTGATATCATTGCCCTGGCGAAGGGAATTGCTTCCGGGATGCCATTGGGAGCCACGGTCTCTCAAACCGAGGTCATGGATTGGGTTCCGGGGTCTCATGCAAGCACCTTCGGCGGAAACCCGATCAGTTGCCAGGCCGCCCTGACCACCATCGAACTTTTAAAGGGGGGGCTGGTTGAACATGCGGCAAGGATAGGAGATTACATTCTCGGAAAATTGAGGGAACTCCAGAAACGGTTTGAACTGATCGGTGATGTGAGGGGTAAGGGGCTGATGATCGGGATAGAATTGATTAAAGATCGAGAGACAAAAAAGAAAGCCATTGAGGAGAGAAACGCCGTCATCCAGTCCTGTTTTGAGAAAGGGCTCCTCATTCTGGGTTGCGGAGAAAATGTGGTCCGCTTGGTCCCGCCTTTGATCATCACCGAAAACGAAGCCGACACCGCCCTCACGATTTTGGAAGAGGTGTTGAAGAAAATAAAAAAAGGTTGATTTTATTTTAACCCCTGAATCAACTCATCGCAGGTGAGAAGATAGGCGAATCCAAAGCCAAGGTTTTTCAGGGTTGCCAGATGGAGTTCGCTCATTCGGGTGGCTGTCCCATCAATCAGGATAAAGACCCGGTAGTCCCTCATAAAGGCATCGCGGGCCGTAGTCTCGCAGCAGAGGTTGGTCATCACTCCTGAGATGATCAAATCTTTAATCCCTCTTGATCGAAGCCACTCCTCCAGATTCGTCTCAAAAAAGGCGCTGTAACGTTTCTTCGGAAGAATCATATCCCTTTCATCGATGGCGATCTCCGGAAGGAATTTCCAGTCCTCTGTCCCGGTAACGATCAACTCTCCCCACCACTTCTCCAATGCTCCCCCATCTGAGGAAGGATCGGTATGGCCGTGCTGGGTAAAGATGATGGGAACATTCGTCTTCCGACAGGACTGAATCACCTTCAAGATATTTCCAAGCACAGGTTGAGCAATCCGTTTAAAATAGTTCTGTAGATCGATGGCCAGGAGGCAGACATGTTCCGGGTCGACCACGGCCTTCCTTTCCCGGTAGGGCTTGAGTTCCTTTAATATCTTTTCAAGATCGAGTTTCATCCTCTTTTCCACTTCGGGTTGTCGATCAGGAGAGGTTTCCCATCCCTCTCGAGGAGGATCTTAACAAACCCTGTTTTTTCTATATCGCCATAGTTATGGCCGGCGTCTCCAGGATAGACGGCAAAAAAGACGAAGGCCGTTTTCCCTGTATTGACCATCCGGTGCCCCCAGTAGGGCGGAATATAGGCAACCGTCCCGGGCCGGATGATGATGGATTCAAAATCCCCTTCTACGGTCTGCATGAGAAGGCAGCCCTCCCCTTCCAGACCGAGATACATCTCCGAAGTGTCAGGACGCCTGTGATAATGGCCCTTGGTCATATGATATTCATCGCCGACCTTCCCCGGATGGATCGTAGTTGTAGCGAGCTGGAGATGGCCATTCTCTTCAGGCAACACCTTCTCGCTGAAGGAATAGATAAGGGGGTTCTCCTTTTCGAGAATCCGGCGTTGCGCTTCGGTGTCGAGAAACATTCCCTTCATATCGCTCAATTTCCGGATATTGGTCCGGTCATGGGGTGTGAGGTCTCCCGTCTTAAAGTTAAGGTTTATCGGAAACGGTCTCATCGACATCTTCTCCTCCTCCCCCTCTCCCTTCCCCTCTCCCCGCTGGGGAGAGGGAGGGGGTGAGGGGACAAGTATGGGATATTAAACTGATAAATATTTAAAAATGATCCTTGCATAGATTCGAGCCGCCTGAATCAGGCTGTCCACTTCCACAGATTCATCCGTGGTATGAGATTGATCCGTTCCTCCTGGGCCTAGGATGAGGGTCGGGATGTGAAATTGATTGATATAGAAACGTCCGTCCGTGAATCCGGAAAACCCTCTGACCCTGGGCATTTCTCCCCTCACCTCCTGGCCCGCTTCGAGACCGATCCGGACGATCTCCTCGTCAGGATGAATCTCCGAGGGTTCGGCATAATCGATCTCTTCAATCTGATATTTGAAAAGAGGATCCCGGGCTTGAACGGAACCAATGACCGCTTTGATTTCTTTTAAAACGTCTTCCTTTTTCTCATCGGGTAGCAATCTCCGGTCCACCTCAATCTCGCACCGATCCGGAACAACATTGATCTTTGTCCCGCCCCGAATCTTTCCAATATTGATCGTGGGTCTTCCAAGCAACGGATGTTCTCTCATCAATGGAATGGCATTCAAATGGGCGATCAGATTCATCATCTTTTCGATGGCGTTGATGCCCTGTTCGGGTCTTGAGCCGTGGGCCGATTTTCCAAAAGTGGCGATTTTTAACCAGAGAGCGCCCTTCTGGGCGATGACAAGATCGAGGTTGGTGGGTTCTCCGACAATGGCGGCGTCTCCCTTGATGAATCCTTTTTGAGCTAAGAATCCCATGCCCTGATGGCCATGGGATTCTTCATCGGAGACAAGATGGAGAACGAGGCTTCCCTGATGGAGAGGAATGGTTGAACGGTCGATCATGGAGACAGCGTGGATGAAAGAGGCGACCCCTCCTTTCATATCCGATGCCCCGCGGCCATAAATCCTTCCCTTTACCCCGTTAGAAATAATGGACCGCTGCTCTCCAGCGGGGTTCAATGCTCCACTGGATTTTCTAACGGGGTTAACAAGTTTCCCCTGATAGGGAGGGTGTCTCCATTGGGAAGGATTTCCGGCCGGGACGACATCGAGATGACCATTGAAGATGAGCCTCCGGCCTCCCTTTCCCCATCTTTTTTCAGCCACGATATTATATCTTCCCTTAGGGGAGAGATGGATGTTGACACAAAACCCCATCTTTGACAGGAGAGGCTTTAAAAAGAGGACCGCCTTCTTCTCATCCCCCGGAGGATTTTCCGTAGGGATCTGAATGAGCCGACTGGTTAAATCGATCAGATCCTTCTTTTTTATTGAGCGGTCCAATTTCATCGCATTTAATCTTACAGTGAAAAGGGAAGGAAGGCAATGAAAAATTCACACAATGGCAACCTCTCAGTAATAGGGGACTATAGTGAACGACTTAAATAAGTTGACATCCACCATGTGTCATTGCGAACGAAGTGAAGCAATCTCATGGGATTGCCACGTCGCTTCGCTCCTCGCAATGACTACTTTTCAAGGTCGTTCACTATAATTCCATTTCATTGATAGCAGGGGTCGATAGTCCCGCTGGAGGCGGGATAACCCCGCCTCTAATATAGGCGGGACAGGAATGTCCCGCCTATCGGGTGTAATTAAATTTTATCAGGAATTTTGTGACCCCCTGTAACTGAGGTATTGCACACAATAAAAATTCACGTTGACATTTTTGATGTGGATGGGTAAAAATAGTCTCGTTCCTGAAAAGGAAACAATGAAGGCAAGAAGGAGGTGAAGGATTCGGTTAAAGACCTATCGATATTTTGAAAGGAGGGAAGATTTTATGAGAATTAAAAAATTTGGAGGATTGTCTTTTGTCGTTATCTTGTCTCTTTTAATCGTTTTACCCAATCTCTCTTTTGCTCAGAAAGAGGTAAAGATCGGGGTCATCCTTCCCCTTTCCGGACCTCTTGCCCCGATCGGGAAGAGCTTGAAGGATGGAGCAGAACTGGCAGCGGATATCGTGAACAAGAAGTATCCCGGTATAGGAATCCCCATTGCGGAATGGGAGGGTATTCCGGGGCTGGGTGGAGCCAAGATCAAACTCATCTTTTCTGACTCCCGTGGAGACCCGGCCTGGGGAGCGGAGCAGGCCAAGCGATTGATTGAAGATGAAAAGGTCGTTGGCCTTCTCGGCGCCTATCAGAGCGCGGTGACGAAGACGGCCTCTGTCGAGGCGGAGCGGGCAGGCATCCCTTTTGTCAATCCGGATTCCACCTCCCCTGACCTGAGCAAGAGAGGATTTAAATGGTTCTGGCGGGTGACTCCCCATGAGACCTGGTTTACGAGGGATCTGTTCGACTTCCTGGATGGCCTTGTGGCAGGGAAGGCGCCTGGGGTAAAAGCGATTTCCAAAAGCGAACTTGAACCCCTGGCCGTGGCAGTTGAGAATACGGAATGGGGGGCTGCGTCTTTAACAGAAATTGAAAAGTTCGCCAAAGAAAGGGGATGGAAGATTGCCGAAGCGTTTAAGTATCCGCACAAGGCTACAGACCTGACCAGTGAGGCGCGAAAGCTCACCGGTTCCAAAGCCCCCACCTTCTTGTTTGCATCTTATGTGGCCGATGCGATCCTTTTAGTCAAAGCGATGAAGGAGATGAAGGCGACACCGCGCCTGATCTGGGGGCAGAATGCCGGATTCATCGCTCCGGATTTCTGGAAGACCCTGGGAGGAGATGTGAATGGAATTGTGAGCCGTGACGTTTTCGCGGCTGTCCTGGGAAAGGTGAAACCGGAGGCTGACAGGATTAACAAAATCTATAAAGAACGCAGTGGCTTCGACTTTGACGGAAGTTCGGCACGAGATTTCATCGGAGTTCAAGTCTGGGCTCATGCCCTTGACAAGGCGAAATCTACAGATCCCAAAGCGCTTCAGAAGGCCCTCAATGAGCTTCATATCCCCGGAAAAGAACTGATCATGCCCTGGATAGGTGTGAAGTTTGGGTCGCCTTTCCCCGGAGATACGAATCAGAATGAATTGGGAAGCGGGATCATCATCCAGTATCAGGGATATCCCGATGGGAAACCGGAAATTGTCTTCCCGTTTGAAATGGCTACGAGCAAGTTGATCTACCCCTTCCCGGGGTGGAAGTAAACCCCATAGGTAGGGAACGGTTTGAAACCGTTCCCTACAGATTTTAAATCCTCCCTTTCCCACTTCATACCTGCCTTCGGCAGGAAGGGGGAGGGAGGATTATTTTAAAGATGGAACCAGAATGGAATTAACCGTTCAACTGATCGTTTATGGCATCCTGATGGGGCTGATCTTTTCCCTGATTGCCTTGGGGCTGTCCCTCATCTTCGGGGTGATGAACATCGTCAATTTTGCCCATGGCGAATTTATGATGGTGGGAATGTATATTGCCTACCTCCTCTCCACGTTCCTGCCTCTCGACCCCCTCCTCTCCCTGCCTTTTGCCGCGGGAGCCGGATATTTACTGGGAGTCGTGAGTTACCGTCTCCTCATTCATCGGATCCTCCGGGGCCCGATGGTGGCCCAGCTCTTCGGGACGTTTGGCTTAATGCTCTTTCTCCGCTATCTCGCCATGTATATTTTTACTCCGGATGTGCGGTCTGTTAAACAGGGGATTCTCGTAGGAAAGACGCTCTCCATGGGGTGGATCAACGTCGATGCGAGCAAAGTCTTCTCGGCAGGGGTCTGCCTTCTCGCCTTTGCCGTTATCTACTGGATGATCTACCGGACAAAATTGGGGAGGGCGTTGAGGGCAACCTCCATCGATTCCGAGGCGGCAAAGTATATGGGGATCGACACCAAAGGGATGAACGCTCTTGCCTGGGGAATCGGAGGAGCAACCGTAGCCCTGGCCGGCGCGCTTCTGGCTCACTTCTATTATGTAACGCCTACCGTGGGCATGCTTTTCACTCTCATCGCCTTCGCCACGGTGGCCCTGGGTGGATTTGGAAGCATTGTCGGGGCCTTTATCGCCGGGATCGTCATTGGTTTGATCATGGTTGTGAGCGGTCAATTTGTGAGCGAACTGAAGTTCTCCTTCATCTATATTGTCTATTTCCTGGTAGTGGTCTTCAGACCCCGGGGTCTCTTCGGGTGGTGAGATGCGGCAGTTATTCATAGACATTTTCTCCTTTGGAGACCGGCCCCGTTTTGAGAGAATCGGGTTTCTCATCTTTATCCTCATCGTCCTCATCTTTCCCTGGATCGTTGCCTCTGCCTATGGCAGGGCGGTCATGATCAAGTTTCTCCTCTTTGCCCTCTTCGGCCTGGGCTGGAATCTCATCGGCGGCTATGGAGGGCAGGTCGACCTCGGCCAGGCCAAGAATGTCGGTTTTGGGGCCTATGCCACGGCGCTGATGATGGTCTGGTGGAAGACACCATTCTGGATCACTGTTATTCCTGGGGTGGTGATTGCCGCGGCCGAATCTTTTGTGGTGGCCTATCCGATGTTTCGATTGAAAGGCCATTACTTTGCCATTGCCACCCTCTGCGTGGCTTTGGTCTGGAAGGAGCTCTTCATCTTCTGGGACTGGACAGGAGGCGCCCGGGGCGTGGAGATACCGATCCGATCCGGCGCTGATTTCGTCTATATGCAGTTTAACTCGCCCATCTATTACCATTACTTCATCTTTTTCCTCTTCCTCTTGCAGTTTCTCTTCATGAACTGGTTCAGGAAATCGAAGTTGGGTTATGATGTTCAGGCGGTCAGGGATAATGAGGATGCCGCCGCAAGCCTCGGAATCAATGTCTATCGAACCAAGGTGATCAACTACACCATCACTGGCGGCCTGGGCGCCATTGGCGGAAGCTTCATGGTCGTCTACTATCTTTACATCGATCCCGATGCGGTGATGCCTCTGGATCTGTCCATCCTGATCGCCATGACCGTGATGGTAGGAGGGGCGGGTTCGATCTGGGGTCCCATCATCGGAGCGGGCATTCTTATTCCTCTGGATATGTATCTCGGAGCTTGGTTGGGAGCACAGAAGCGTCTGGGTATCGACTTTATGGTTTACGCAATGATCATGATGATCATTGCCGCCAAAGAGCCGAAGGGGATCTGGGGGATCATCGAGCGGGTGAGAAAGAAGTGGTCGAGGTAGAGAGATGATGCTCGAGGTGAAGAACCTTGTAAAAGAATTCGGCGGCCTGGTGGCCAATGCCGACATCTCCTTTCAACTAAAACAGGGAGAAATTCTGGGCCTGATCGGTCCGAACGGCGCTGGCAAGTCCACTCTCTTCAACTGTATCGCCGGCTATTATAAACCAACCGGTGGAGATATTTTATTTGAAGGGAAAGATATTACTGGCTGGCCTCCTCACCTGGTCACAAGAGAAGGAATCGCCAGGACCTTTCAGGGCATGAAGATGATGCCCAATCTGACCGTGGAAGAGAATGTGATGATCGGAGCATTCTGTCGAACCAGCGATCGGCCAATCGCTCAGAAAGAGGCACAGGGGATTTTAGATCTGATGGGCCTCGCCGGAGAGGCGGATGCGCTTCCTACGGAACTTCCCATTGCTTCGCAGAAGAGGATCGAGCTGGCCCGGGCAATCGCTACGAAGCCCAAGCTTCTGATGCTCGACGAGATGGCCGCCGGCCTCAATCCCCTCGAGACCAAAGAGATCATTCAAACCTTGCAAAGGATTAAGGAGGAGAGGAAGTTGACCCTCTTTCTGACCGAACATGTGATGGAGTTTGTCATGACTGTCTCGGAGAGGGTGATCGTCATGTCTGCGGGAAAGAAGATCACAGAGGGACCGCCCGTAGAGGTTGCCCGTCAGGAGAAGGTGATCGAGGCATACCTCGGGGAGAGATATGCTAAAGGTAGATAAGATTAAGGTGCATTACGAAGGAATTCCGGCCCTTCATGAGGTGACCTTTAAGGTCAACCAGGGAGAACTGGTTGCCATCGTGGGCGCCAATGGAGCCGGGAAAAGCACTGCGCTCAAGGCCATTGTCGGAGCGGTCAATCCGGTTTCCGGAAACATCGTCTTCAACGGAAAGGACATCACCCATCAGGAGACGCCAAAGATTGTGAGACTGGGCGTGGTCTATGTCCCCGAGTCAAGGCATATCTTCGGTCCATTAACCGTGGAGGAAAACCTTCTATTAGGCGCCTTTACGACCGATTCGGAAAAAGAGGTCAGAGAACACCTGGACCATGTCTATCAGCTTTTCCCGAGACTGAAAGAGCGCTTCAGACAGCGGGGAGAAACTCTGAGCGGTGGGGAGCAACAGATGTTGGCCATCGGTCGGGGTTTGATGATCCGGCCGAAGTTGCTCATGCTGGATGAACCCTCGCTCGGATTGATGCCGAAACTGGTGACCGAACTCTTTAATACAATCTCCCTGCTAAAAGAAGAGGGTTATACCATCCTTCTCGTCGAACAGAATGTGAGGGAAGCCCTGGAATTAGCCGACCGGGGATATGTCCTGCAGACCGGTCGAACCGTCCACACCGGTAGCGGAAAAGAGTTGTTGGAGTCCGACATCGTCAAAAAAGCCTTCCTGGGGCTGTAAGCGATAGATGATGAACAATTCAGAGTCCAAATAAACGGGACAAATCTATTTTCAAATTACAATTTCCATAAAATAGAAAAGGAGGAACGGATTATGGCAAAGGCGAAAAAAGTAAAGGAGATCGGTTTTACCATGCCCAATAAAGTCGGGTTGCTTTCGGAGGTGACCACAGCCATTGCTGGAGCAAAGGTGAATATCACTGCGATCTGTGCATATGGGATGGAAGGTAGCGCCTATTTTATGCTGACCACGAACAGCAATGCAAAAGCGAAGAAAGCCCTTGGACCCTTAGGCGTCGCGATTGAAGAAAAGGATGTGGTCGAAGTGGAAGTGCCGGACAAACCGGGGGAGCTGCAGAAAGTTGCAAAAAAAATCGCCGATGCAGGTATTGATATCGAATATATGTATGCCACTGCCAGCTCAGGCAAAAAAGAGACCTGCATTTTTATGACATCCGATAATGCGAAGGCGATCAAGGTAATCAATAAATAGATAGATGCATATTTATATCTGTGAATGAAGGGAGAATGAAGATGATCAGTGTCATTGCGTCGATTCGTGTGAAGAGAGGAAGACTTCCTGAATTTCTCAAAATCTTTAAGGCCAATGTCCCTAAGGTCAGGGAAGAGAAAGGATGTATTGAGTATTTTCCGGCGATCGATGTGGATTCCGGCTTACCCCCACAGGTTCTGGACGAAAATATGGTCACCGTTCTCGAGAAGTGGGAGAGCCTGGAAGCTCTTCGGGATCATCTTGTCGCGCCTCATATGCTGGCCTATAAGGGGAAGGTCAAGGACATCGTCGAGAATGTCTCCATCAAAGTTCTACAGGAAGCCTAAATTGAAGGGCATGTTCTTTGTTATCATTTCGGCGATCGCCTTC
>DYHU01000571.1 GCA_020724025.1 Syntrophorhabdus sp.
GGAGCCGAGGATCATATCCCCGCTCGCCCCTGAAAAACAGTCAAAATAACCGATCTTCATTTCTTCGCTCCCATCCACATTCAAACTCGTTTTATTATCCAAAAGAAATTGCGGAAAATCAAACGAAATTTAAGAACCTCAACGCTTTTTCCCTCACTCTTCAAATTGGTTTGATTTTTAAGCAGGATATACGATATATAAGAGGCGACTTCGAGAAAGTATCTTGACCATCGATTGTAGAAAGGATGGATAATGGACTCTGTGAAAAATAAAATTTCATCTCTTCCGGGCTGGGGGTTAATGATTGGGATTGCCCTTTTCTCCATGTTGATTTCAAAACAGATTATCATCGGATCTATGAATCCTTTGGAAAGCGTCACGATTGCCATCCTGCTGGGTCTCTTGCTGAAAAACCTCTTCCCCCTGCCTCCCTTCTTCAGTCCGGGCCTTTCAAGATACGAGGTTGCCCTGAAATCAGGAATCGTCCTTTTGGGGATCGCACTCAGTTTCTCTGCCGTGCTTGAAATCGGGGCAAAGGCCATCATGGTGGTCGTCCTCTGTCTCCTCATTGCCCCGATCCTTTTCTTCTTTATAGGCAGGAGGGCCGGCCTCTCCGAAAAAATGAACATCCTTATTGGAATCGGCACGACGATCTGTGGAAGCACCGCCATTGCGATCACGGCTCCTCTGATCGAGGCCGAGGGAGATGATGTCTCTTATGCCATTGGAACGATCTCCCTCTTCGGGATTGCCGCTATGTTTCTATTCCCGGTGGTCGCAAGACTATTGGGATTAAACGAATCGGTCTTCGGCCTCTGGGCTGGCACCGCCAGCCACGCTACACCCCAGGTGGTCGCCGCAGGCTATATGTATGGTGAGCTCGCTGGTCAGGTATCGACGGTGTCCAAGTTGACCAGAAATATCTTCATGGCTCCGGCCGTTTTCCTCATCGGGTTATGGTATATGAAAAAGAGACTTGAAAAGACCAAGGGTTCGACCATCCGGACCAAATATTCAAAGGCTGTCCCCTTCTTCCTCTTCGGATTTCTGGCTTTCGCTGTCATCCGCACGATTGGAGATGGAATGGCTGTTATCCCGACTTCCCAATGGCAATGGGTTGTAAAGCACATCAATGAATTGGGGAAGTTTCTTGTTCTCGTTGCCATGGCTGGTATTGGCCTCAATACAAGACTCCATACGATGTGTCAAATTGGTCCAAAACCATTTGCGGTTGGACTGGTAGCATCCATTCTCCTTGCTGCCATTAGCCTGCTTCTCATTCACCTGCTGGGGATATCCTGAATGCTTGACAATTTATAAAAGAATAAGTAAAAATGAATCACATTTGGCGGTGTAGCTCAGTCGGTCAGAGCATGCGGCTCATATCCGCAGTGTCCGGGGTTCAAATCCCTGCACCGCCACCAATCTTTTTACAAGATCTCGCCCTTTTGGGATTTCCCTTTTTTCCATTTTTGTAGGAGCTTCTTATGTATCATGCTGGCATCATTGGTACGGGTTCCTATGTCCCTGAACGGATTCTCACGAACCACCATCTCGGAGAAATGGTGGATA
>DYHU01000131.1:0-7863 GCA_020724025.1 Syntrophorhabdus sp.
GCCTCCACAGGGGAGAGGGGAAGAAGAAGCATGAGGAGGATGAGCAAGAAAATCCCTCGATAGATTGTTCTTTTTTCCATGAATACCTCCTTTCTCTTTTAATTAATGTTAATTCATTTACCTCCATTTTACAATGAAAAAGGAGTTGCCAAAATTCCAGGGAAGATGTTAAATTATTTACGGAGCTCAGGACATGATTGCTTACGATCTCATCTGTTCCAATGGCCATCTTTTTGAGTGCTGGTTTAAAGACAGCGCCTCCTTTGAGGAACAGCAGTCTGCCGGCATCATCAACTGCCCTGTCTGCGATGATACCCAGGTGGTTAAAACCTTTTCTCCATTCATGATCAAGAAGAGTGACGGAGAGAGAAAGAAGGGAGAAGAGGTCGCTCAGCAGGCCCTCCAGTTAATCCACGAGTATGTGGACAAGCACTTCGAAGATGTGGGAGCCAAATTTGCCGAGGAGGCGCTCAAAATCCATTACGGAGAGGCTGAGAAGAGAAACATCCGGGGAACGGCCACAACAGAGGATGAAGTAATTCTGAAGGAGGAAGGGATCCAGTTCATTAAGGTGCCGATCGTCAAACGGTTGCTTAACTGAGGTGACATGAATGATTGAAGAGCAAAGTAAAAAGCCCGAAGACGACAAGGAGACCCGGAGGGTCTCCTACCCGACCTGATGCGGTGAAAAGTGAAGCTCCTCTGGGCGAAGCTTCCCAAAGATGAAATATCATTGAATATTGTGCTCCTTGCCCCAGCCTACAAGGCGGGGATATGGAGCGCGATCCCGGCTTCCGTGGAGATAACACCGCCGGAAAAGGAAAAAGCAGAAAAGACAGAGTAAGCAATCAGGGTTTAAGAAATAGATTGATTTCCTGGAATTTGTCATCTTTCATCTCGCAAAATACAAGACCTGGCCCTCTCAGTATCTTGAACTCATCATAAAGTCGTCATCAAGAGTATCAAATTTCGGGTCAGCTACATTTGTTTAAAGAGATGAAGGTAGTTGCGGCTTACGATGAGAAGCTCCGGTCTCTCTTTAAGTTTCAATATTCCCCGTCCTGTAAGTGAACGACTCACTTTGTCTATCTTGGATACATTAACTATGGTTCCCCTGTGTATCTGCCAGAATTGACTGGGATCGAGTTCCTTGGTCAATTCCTTAATGCTCTTTTTAATAAGGGACTCCCCTTCTTTCGTTATGACCAGAGTGTATTTATCTTCGGACTTGAAGTAGTCTGCCTCCTCCACTGGTATGAGACGGATACTCTCTTTGTTTTGCGTTTTAATCCAACGCAAGAAATCAGACCCTCCTCTGCCTGGCAATTTGGAAAGGACCTGCTCTATAACCTCAGCTAATCTTGCAGGTGGTTCAGTGGAAGAATTCAATTGGTTCTTGAGGCGTTGAATGGTCTGAATCAGTCTGTCTTTTGATACAGGTTTGATGAGATAATCAACAGCCTCCCTCTCAAAGGCTTCTATCGCATACTGATCGAAGGCAGTTACAAATACGATACGACAGAGACCTGCGATTCTTTTTGCCACCTCCATACCTGAAAGACCAGGCATTCTGATATCAAGGAAGGCGATCTGTGGCTGCTTTGATTCCACTAATTCGAGGGCTTCTTTACCGTTTTTGGCCTCGCCGCAAATCATGAGCTCCGGCCAAATCTCTGATAAAATGGATTTGAGGTATGTCCTCAACTCCTTTTCATCATCAGCTATAATAGCTTTGTACATCATGCTTTGGGACCTCGATGATCGCCCTTACTCCATTTGGCTTGTTTTCTTCAACTATTAAACGCCCTTTTTCCCCATAAATCAATTTAATACGTTCTCTCACGTTTCCGATACCTACCCCTGCTTCGTGACAAGAAGAGAATCCATTGCCCGTATCCATTACCTCGATTCTAATGAGGTCGTCTTCTTCCATTGCCTTTATCATGATTTCTCCTCCCTCCATTTTGGGCTCAAGCCCGTGTTTTACGGCATTCTCTACCAGAGGCTGAAGCAACATAGGCGGGAAGGGATGTTTCCGGACTGCATCAGGAACCTCGATCTTGAAATACAACCTTTCGCCCATCCTAATTTTTTGAATATTAAGATAGGCTTTGATCATGTCTATTTCTTGATCTAATGTGATTGGATCAGGAAATGTCCTTGACAAAGAGGTGCGCAGATAATGAATCAGATCCACTAACATGGACTTGCCATTGGCCGGGTCTGTGTCTATCAGACTCAGGACATTGGAAAGGGTATTGAACAGGAAATGGGGCTCGATCTGGGCCTGAAGCAGTCTCAGATTGGCCTCAAGGGCTTCTTTTTCACTGGAAAGACGTTTGATCCTTTCTTGCTGGATCTCTTCCTTACTGATTCTTAATCTTGATTTGGAGTAGAAAAAGTAACTGAGAATAATACCGAAGGTGATGGCAAGTATATAAGTCCGAAGAGAACTTATCTCCTGTTGCTTCAGGACAATGGAAAAAAACTGCTGAAGGACAAAAGACCCTATTTGCAGGCCGATCAGGGTTCCACTGGCAATACCTATCATGACTATGAAAGCTACAGATGCCATTTTCTCTGGTTTGAATATCCAAAGTAAAAACATAATAATCGAGCAAATAGAGATCCCGAAAGATTGAGACACAATTAAATTGATGATAAAGGACTTTGTGGTGATGCCCGTAAAGGTCAGGAGCGCGGCAATCAAAGTGCATATGATAATTGTTATGATAATTGTATAGAGGAAATCAATAAGAAAATTTCTGGGTTTGAAATAATTGGCGTATTGCTCCATGCTTAGGTTACCTGGTTCTTTCCGTCTTGCCTTTGGAGGCTAAAAGCCAATAAAATGCTTAGAAAGTAAACTTTAAACCAATCATCCATTGGTAATCGAGGATACTCCCAAACTCTGTATTCTTGCCACCTGCCATTACGGTACCGACAGAAAACAACTCCAGGTGATTACCCAGAGAATATGACACAACTGTTGTAAATTGACCAGATCCATCATTCAAATTCTGGGTCCAACGTGAGGTAAGATCGATCTTGTTTTTGATATTATTCTGAGTATACTGGAGCAGTGCATAATTCTTTCGCAAGAATCTTAATCCCGTATTGACCGTTTGGCCGATGGTCTTTTGTCCCAATGCCGATACTAAACCGCCAAAACTGATAGCTTCTGCTGCCCTGCGCCTTAAGGAATAGTACCTATCTGCCTCAGTATCGCTGTAGCCCGGGCTATAATAGGCGTATTCCATCGACAAGGTTCCACTTGCTGCAAATGTGTAGGAGCCTCCGATGAGGAGAACTGGTTTAATAGTGGAATCGTCTTGATGGAGTTTTTGCATTGAAGCCCCAAAAGGGGAGCTATCCCTCTTGGGGTATAACGCCTTACTCCCTTGAGTAATGACTCCCTCGCCATAGAGCAGGATGGCATCGGAAATAGTCCATCCTCCAAAAAAACCCAATGAATTCAGGGAATCCTCCCTATGCGAGAAGATGATTGAACCATAATTCTGCCGGCCTGTATAATCTATCTTCAAGGCATAAGTCTTTTCAAATGGTGTACCTTGAGGAAAGCCAATCGGAAAGCCTGATGCGGTCTTGTTACGTCCTTCGTCTGTATTGGCGACGAAAGATATCGTCCAGGAACTTTCCGGGATCCAGACCAACCGGCCGAAATCCATGCCCGGCACTTCCAGGTAAGGATTACGACGGCCATTATCCTGGAAAAAGGGATTGGAAGGAGAAAAAAGAAAAGAAGGCCCCCATTGCAGGTTTTCGCGGCCGTAGGATATGAATAGATTTTCACGCACCTTCCATCTTGCCAACCACTCGTTGATGTACCAATCATCATTCCATTCTGATTCTCCCTTGCGATACCCTTCTCGCCAGATGTTATACTCAAGTCTCATTCTGGGTTTAGCACTGAGCTCTAAAGGGTCTATGTTTAGACGCAGATCCGGCCGTATTTCCAAATCTGCCGCATAATGTGGAATTTGCAGAAAGTTGTTTCCAGGATTCTGACTTGAATTGGAGGGCTCCTGGATAATACCATAGGTCAAAATCCGCAAATCCAACGAAAAGCGCTCAGCCAATGTCTTCTGGATCACGGCAAGGCTTGTATGCCCATCCTCACCTGCCATTCCTGTCTCTGGCCACCATCCAAAACCAGCCATTAATAAAATAACCACAGTGAAAAGGTGCTTCTTCATTAAGAGACCTGGCTTCATATGAAAATCCCCCCAGCCCCCCTTTAATAAACTGACCGTGTCCCATATCTCGGGGGGCTGGACACAAGGAGGGGGGGTATGACCGGTATAATTGGCGCGTTTAGGTGTCATTCCCGTGAAAACGGGAATCCAGGACCAACAGAAATACCTGGATTCCTGCTTCCGCAGAAGGAATGACAAACTTAAAGAATAATAATGATTTCGACATGTTAACAACATTCAGATTATCCCTTGTGTCCAGCGCCCCCATTTATGGGTAAAGATCAGTTTAATAAAGGGGGGTGAAGGGGGATTATTTTCATTTGTATTTGTGGATCTTGGAGACATATATTTTTCATTTTGAAATGTACTGGTTGTATCATTTAGCTCTTAGGAAAAAGGAGTCCAATCGCCCTCAATCCCCCTTTTCCAAAGGGGGAATCCCACTTTTGGCGGGACTCTCCTCCCTTTGGAAAAGGGAGGCGGGGAGGGATTTAATAAGGATATTTCAAACAACTAAATTGTTATTCCTATTTTAACAGCAGGTTTAGGTTGAAAAGGGAATCCGGAACCTTCTTAATCCATACCTTGCGATAGCTCATGGTAGTGACATCCTCTTTTACTATGGCGCTTGTAATGACCATTTTGGAAATGAATGCCTGCGGTTTACTATCGACAGAAATGCTGTTCCCATAGTCAAATGTGGCTGTCTTAAACATCTTTCCTGAGACAGTGTAGAATTCGGCCTTGAGCCCCACCAGCCGTTCTTTGGATACCCAGTATTTGATCTTATCATAAGTAACTTTCTTATCCACTGCGCTTAAATCAAAGAGATAGCACGGCTCTCCATTCACCATATCTTCCGAAGTTTGAACGACTTGATAGTCACCCGCATAGTTGGTAGATGCTATGTCACCATTGGCAGCGCCGCCCATGAGTTTCTGCCGGGGAGAGATAGGGACCGCTTTAGAAAGGCCTGGTTTCACGAACCACATATTGCGGTCTAGCATCAATAACTTTTGGCCTTTCACATTGGCCGGGGCCAGAAATTCCGCCAGTGAGTTGAAATCACGAGCAGTTACCCTGATGGTTCTTTGTTGTTGACGCCCTCCTTCAATGGATTCAATGTCGATCTCCCACTCTACTCCTTCCACGTTGCCTCGAGCTTCATCTGCTTTTCGGAGTATATCTTTGGGATTCATCTGTGGATGAACTGAGGAAACGGAAAAGCTCAGGCAATAAATAAATGTAAAGACTAACACTATCAAATATCGTTTATCAGGTCGGTAGTTCATCTTTTATCTCCTATTTTTTATTATCTTTACACATGTCCTAGGGCGTCCACTACATTTTGTTTGGCCGCACGTCTTGCCGGGATGATGGCGGCTACTAAAGAAAGGAAAATCAGAAAGAGCATCAACACGAACAGGGTTTGAGGGACAAGGTTAACAATCAATGGCACAGATGTAGAAGCACCCGGAGGTGTGTAGGTCGGGGAGAGAGCTCGAATAATGGCCCACACGCTCACATGCAATACTACCCCTATGAAACTGCCGAAAAGGCCCAACAGGCCGCCTTCCATTGCAAAGAGAAGCGATGTACCCCTTCTCTTTAAGCCCAGGGCCCTCAGGGTTCCAATTTCTCTGGTTCTCTCTAAAACTGCCATACCCATCGTGTTAACAGTGCTCATCACAACGATGACTAAGATAATGGAGAAAAGGAATAGGAAGATCATATCGAACATCCCTCTAACCTTTGAATAGAATAAGGATAGTTCGTTCCAGGTCTTTATCTCACAGGCAATGCCTGCATTGGTTAGTTTGTTTAGAAGGAAGCTGCGCATCTTCTCGGTCTTTCTCGTGTCTTTTAGCAGGAGCACGATTCTTTCAGCTGTTTTCGTGTCAAGAAGGGACTGTGCGAAGTCGAAAGTGAAACGCATGTATTTGTCATTGGTGGCATCCGAGCCAGAATCATATACACCCGCCACCTGTATATCCATGGCATTCATCTGGCCACTCAGGGTAGTGGCCATCACAACCCCGTCTTTGCCAGGCCCCAGGTTCAGATACTTGGCTAAATCCTGGGCAATCTCCACTCCATAAGTCTTCTGCTCATGTAATCCCTCTCCATGAATGGGTCTAAAAGCAGCCCAAGCTCCTTTAATAGTCTTATCATCCCTGGGAACGACTCCCTGGGCTATGAAAATGGTAGAGGTGGTTCCATTCGAGACAATACCGGCAACTTGAATCTGAGGTGTAGCCAAAATGACCTCATTTTTTTCTGTGACCAGTTTCGTTATTTTGTCGACTTCCGCTTTCGAAAACATATACCGCTCAGGATCAAGCTTCCCTTTCTCGAGCCACCCAGCCTTGTAGATAGTTAGGTGACCCAAGCCCTCGCCTCGAATAGCTGATTCCCTTAACCCGGAATAGGTATTACTGACATAACCGCGAAAGAGGCTGATCGCTGAAAAGCCCACACCTATCGCGAGCAACGTGACAAAGGACCGGCGCTTATTTCTTAGAATATTGCGAATGGCTAGTTTTATCCATTTCATCATTGCTTCATACCTCCATCGACGATCCGCCCATCCTCCAAGCGCACCAGACGTTTGACCTGATCCAGCAGTCGCTGATCATGGGTAGAAAAGATAAAAGTGGTTCCCTCTTTTTCGTTCAGTTCTCGCATGAGACCAATGATCATGCGGGCGGTTTCCGTGTCCAGATTGGCAGTTGGTTCATCAGCAATCACCAAAGAAGGATCATTCACGAAGGCTCTGGCAATTGCCACCCTTTGCTGTTGCCCTCCAGACATTTTGGAGGGACGGTGACGGATAAATTCACTCAGGCCAACTTCCCGTAAACGGCTCAAGGCCTTGGCTTTAGCTTCTCCGAAAGATGCACCTTTAATTTGAAGAGGGAGCATCACATTCTCCAGGGCGGAGAGAACAGGAATCAGGTTAAAACCTTGAAAAATAAAACCGATCGTTTCATTGCGAAGCTCGGTTCTTTGGTTATCAGACAAAAACCGAACTTCTTTGCCGGCAATCGCCAGATCCCCTGTCGATGGTTCATCAATAGCGCCGATAAGGTTTAGAAGCGTGGTTTTGCCAGATCCGGATGGTCCCCAGATGGCAACAAACTCTCCTTTATCTATCTGTAAGTCGATCCCTTGGAGGGCATGCACTACTGTTTCACCCAAGAAGTAGTCTTTTTTTATGTTTTGCATCTCGATTAATGCCATATCATTTCTCCTTTTCAAGGGTTTCAGTTTTGAGATTATCTTATATGACCCATCATGCTTTATAAACAGTCTGGTGACGAAAAGACCCATAAGGCGATAAAAGGGTAATCATAGGAGTGAAAGGGTAAAAATCGAAGGTGTTAGGTTGGATGAGGCACGAAAAGATCTACAACCCGAGTACCACTTCTTCTTTGTAAACCTGCGGGTCAGGTTTTTAATGATGATATTCGGCCATGATCGTGCGTGACTCTTGAGGAGAGACCTTGCGTGAAACCCTGAATCAAGCTATTATTTTTGCTATCCCTACAACAACGGGAGTAAACGTAGGTTCTAAAACAACTTAAAGAAAAGGAAACTCTGAGACTGTCTCGTAAAGTGCCTGATTAGTGACCTTGGCGGGGAATCG
>DYHU01000131.1:7963-10078 GCA_020724025.1 Syntrophorhabdus sp.
GGGGAATCGGAGTTGCGGTCGGGGATGGGGAAGAGAAAGGTGGTGAGGGGTCCTCTCTTTCAAGGCACATCCAAAAATACCTTTTCAGTTTGGATCAGGGTTTCAGGAATAGATTTAATTCCTGAAATTTTTCATCTCTGAAAAAGAGAACCCGAATTATACTTCCCGTCTTAAGAGTATCAAAGATTTCTTCAAATTCCTGAATGCTTCCCACCTCTTTTAAATTGATTTTGGTAATGATATCTCCTGCCTTGATTCCAGAAGCCTCCGAGATACTCCCCATAAGCACCTCGGAAACCAGCACTCCCTTTTGACCTTTGAAGTTGAAGTGAGAGGCCAGGGAAGGGGTGAGCTCCTGAATCCGAATTCCATGCCGTTCCCCAATCCCTTCCTTCCTGGATAAAACAAGTCCTTGTTGATCTAAAACCTTGGCAGAGACGAGAATCGGGACTTTCGATTTCAGTGCGAGAATGATGGCATCGCTCGGTCGGGCATCGACTTCGATCAACCCTTTGTTCAAAATAAGAAAAAGGGTGGCATAATAGGTTTGTTCTTTGAGATCGACGATCTTTACCTCCTTCACCTTCACATGCGTCTGTGTCAGAATGGAATGGAGGAGATCATGGGTCATTGGCCTGGGAGAGGAAACCTGGTTGAGCTCTTTATTGATGGCATTGGCTTCAAGAAGACCGATCCAGATGGGGAGCGCTTTTTTTCCATCCCTGTCAGCGAGGATGACGACCGGACTCTGGCCGACGGGATCTATCCTTACTCCCTTCACCTCCATTTCAATGAAGGCAGGGGTTTTTTCCTTCCCGAGGGTGACAAGCCCCAGAGAGGCGATCAATAGAACTGCCAGACCCATCATGATATATTTTTTCATAGCGCTCTCCTTTTCTGAGCTAAAGACCTCTTTCTCAAAATGGCCATGAGACCGATGATGATCTTCTGGCCGTCCCTTTTGGTCCGTGGTTCGGGGCTTTTGATGATGCGCTGGCAGAAGGCGTGGTAATGTCCTTCCTCCCATTTCAACTCTTCGAGAAGGTAAGAAATAAAATCGTTCTGGCCCGGGGTAATCGATTCCAGACCCTGGGGACTGCCTGAAGGGATGAGCCTGCCTTTTGGAGCGGGATGGTAGGGATGGGGGAGGAGACCTTTAAATCCCATTTCCTGAAAACGTCTCATCACCTTTTCGAACCCTTCCTTGTTTAACTGGGTTGAACTCTCCACCCCTGCCACTCCCTTAAGAATCCGGCGATAAGATTCCTCATCGAGGTGGAGGTCCCCCTTGGCAATATGGACAAGGGCCTTCTTTTTACGACCGATCGCCACATTTTCATTATAACCCAGATCAGTAAAAAAAGGTAAATCCGTTAAAATTAGGGACACTTCCCTATTTTTCTTGACAATTGGTCTCTTCTCTAATATTTTCATTTCATGCCTAGAATAGCAAGAGTTTGTGCTATCAATTATCCCCACCATATCACCCAGCGTGGGAATAATAGAGAGACCGTCTTTTTTGATGATGAGGATAGAAAATTTTATTTAAGGATCCTTAGCAAATATCGCGATGAATGGGATTTTGAGATATGGGCTTACTGTTTAATGACCAATCATGTTCATATTCTTGCGGTACCAAGAAAAGAAGAATCTCTTGCAAAAGGAATAGGTATTACGAACTTAGTCTACACACAGTATTTTAATCGCCGGTACGATAGAAGTGGAAGGCTTTGGCAGAACCGCTTCTTTTCTACGATT
Source organism: Syntrophorhabdus sp. (assembly GCA_020724025.1). The sequence continues at coordinate 9,722 of DYHU01000131.1, forward strand.
ATAGAGAAAGAACCTTATTTATGGTCGGTGGCCCGTTATATCGAAAGAAATCCTGTCAGGGTTGATATTGTTAAGAAAGCGGAAGATTATCATTGGTCAAGTGCCAAGGCTCATGTATTAAAGGTAAAGGATAATATTCTTTCTGGTGACAGCTGGCTGGAGGAAAGTGAGATGAATGCATATCATAATTTTTTAAGGAAAGATGATAATGAAATAGATAATTATATTAGAAAAATAACATCAACAGGCAGGCCTCTTGGACGGGAGGAGTTTATAAAAAATGTTGGGAGAATCATTGGTCGGGTTATTTTTACTAAAGGAGTTGGTCGTCCCCAAAAGAGCAGGATGGTAAAAAAA
>DYHU01000572.1 GCA_020724025.1 Syntrophorhabdus sp.
GCGATGAAGGGCCCTTCTTTTCTGACCCCGTTATAATGGATGGCTTTGGCGACCAATTCTTTCCCCGTTCCGCTTTCTCCGGTAATTAAAACATTGCTCGAACTGTCGCTGATTCTTTCAATGAGGTCATAAATCTTTTGCATCGAAGGGCTTTTTCCGATGAGTTGTTGGAAATGATATCGGGTCTCCACCTCCTTTTTTAATCTAACAACCTCTTGCTTCAGAAAGCGATTTTCCAGGGCTTTTCTGACGGTCAAGACGAGCTCATCCATTTGAAAGGGTTTGGTGATATAGTCGTAGGCGCCCATCTTCATTGCCTTGATGGCCGATTCAATCGTCCCGAAGGCAGTGATGATGATCACCGGCGTCATGGGCGCCGCCTTGTTAGCCTCTTCGAGAAGATCAAGACCTTTCAGCCCCTTCATTTTTAAATCGGTGATGATCACATCAAATTCTTCTTTCTTGATGATCCTAAAAGCCTCTAAACTTTCATTAATAGCGATGAGGGAAAACCCCTCTTCTTTGAGAACATCGGAGAGCATTCCACACATTTCCGGATCGTCGTCAACGACTAAAATCTTATGGCCCTTATCCGTCATTCCCCGCATCCCCTTGCAAAGAGGGAAGATAGACTCTAAACATAGACCCTTCCCCTATCTCGCTCTCCACCTCAATCCATCCTTCATGGTCTTGAACGATACCCTGGCTTACGGTTAACCCCAGTCCAGTTCCTTTGTCTTTCTCTTTTGTGGTGAAGAAGGGGTTGAAAATGTTCTCCATCGCTTCTCTCTCCATCCCCATTCCCGTATCCTGTACCCTCACCTCCACATATCGACGCTGTCCATCCTCAAGGCCCTCCTTAGAAGCCCTTTTTGATGACGCCGAAAGACGGAGCGTCCCGCCTCCAGACATAGACTGAATGGCATTGAGAATGATGTTCAAAAAGACCTGCTGAAGTTGGTCTGGATCCCCCATCACAGAAGGGAGATTGTCTTCCATTTCTCTGACCACCTTTATTTTCTGCTTTTGAATTTCATGGTCAAGTAAATCGAGCGTCGTCTCCAATAATGTGGCGACATTTAGATTCCTTTGTTCCGGTTTCTTTTTTCTGACAAACCCAAGAAGTCGTTGAATGATCTTAGTGATTCTTTCGGTTTGTTGGGTGATGATGTCCAGATTTTTTTGGACCCCCTCTTTATCATCGAGCTTTCTCTTTGTCAATTCCACCCTTCCACTGATGATATTTAAAGGAGTGCCGATCTCGTGAGCCAGTCCTGAGGCCAATTGTCCAATGGTCGCCAATTTTTCGGACTGCCGGAGACCCCTTTCTAACTTCAATTTCGTCTCGGCTTCCTCGATAATCCGGTCCTGGGCCTCTTTCAAATCGCCGGCCATTTGATTAAACGCATGCCCCAGCTCGGAGAGTTCATCCCCTCTTCTCAAGTCGATCCTTGTCTGGAGATTGCCCTTCGCCATATTTTTGATCCCATCCATCAATTGGGAGATAGGTTCAGTAATCCATTTTCTCGTGCTAAAAAGGACCAATGCCAATGTCCCCCCAATCATGAT
>DYHU01000573.1 GCA_020724025.1 Syntrophorhabdus sp.
TCCTCATAATCTTCAACCCGCCTATCCAGGTGATAGACCTCGCGGATCGTCTCCTCATCGCCGATCATATCTAACAGAATTTGGTCCACGCCCGCATCCTTGAGATCTTTTGCGGTCTCCCTTTTAATAAGGCCCGTGTGAACGATGATTTTGAAAGAGGGGTCCTTCTCCTTAATCTCTTTGATCGAAGGGACAAATTTCTCCAGAGGGACTTCGCCATCCCGGTTCGCTCCACCACTGATCAGGATGCCCAGAGCACCTTGGGACCGTAACCGATGAACCGTCTGAGAAAAGGTTTCAGAGTCCCTTGCAGGGATCATCGATTCGAGGAGTTTTCCCTTGCAATGGCCGCATCGTAGATCGCAGTGACTTCCCGTGACACTTATCGCTGCAAAGCGGTCTTTATGGAAGGGAAGAGTGTCGTCATGGTAAGAGACCGTGCCGGGTATCGAGAAGGTAAGCTCATTGCCAAAATGGAGCTTTCGAATCCTGAAAGCCTCTTTCTGGAGTTCTTTTAAGGGAGTTTGGATGAGCTGAGAAAGCATGGCATTCCTAAAAATGGAATGATGGAATAATGGAATAGTGGAATGATGGAATGATGAAAGACATTCTGATTTTGAAAAGACCCATTATTCCAGTATTCCATCCTTCCAATATTCCAATTGTTTCTTGATCTCTTCAATATCTTCCGGTTCTGGCATAAATGGAAAGTTGCGAATTGGGCCTGAAGGCCGTTCATTTCCGTAGGGCCTGTTACAGGCCACTTTACCATCCCTGCCCGGACATCCGGAGGTCATAAAGGGTTCACGTATCCAGATAAGAGATTCAACATCCATTCCGAAATCGACCAGTTTCCCTTTTCCGTCGAACACCATCTGATCAATTGAGCCTGAACCTTGATTGATGATCCAACGGGCAAGCTGGACTCTTCGATATTGGCCGAGAGAAGGGGGGGGATGATTTTCCATAGGGCTTCCCTTCTCCGGAAAGAAGGAGAAGAGATGGGTATGGGCTCCCATGTTCTGACCTTTTTGAATGGCCTGAACCATCTCACTCTCGGTCTCACCCAGACCCACGATGAGATGGATTCCGGCATAGAATTCCCCAAAAACCTCCACAGTCATCCGGACCACATCCCAGTAATGATCCCAGCGATGGGGGCCACCAACGCCTTTCCCTCTCAATCGATCGAAAAGTCCGGGCGTCACTGCATCGATGGCAATCCCCACCCGATCGGCCCCAGCCTGTTTCATAGCCATCAGGGACTCCATATCGTGAATCAGGGTCGGTGTGATGAGGACGCTGATAAAGAGATCGGTCTCTTCTTTCAACCTTTTGATGACATGGATCGTATCTTCATGAGCTTTAGGATGGGTGATCATGGAGATGCAGACTCGATGGATCTGTTTTTTCTCCTTGGCTTTTTCAATGATCTCTTTTAACGAAAAGAGAGGCCAGTCCACACGGATGAAGGTCTTTCCCTTTGGCCCCTCCTGCCTCGATCTTGAGAGTCCGCAGAAATGACACCTTCCAAGGCAGCCTTCTTCATAGTGAAGAAGAAGATTGAG
>DYHU01000574.1 GCA_020724025.1 Syntrophorhabdus sp.
CAATTGGAGACCGGGGAAGATTTGATGGCCTGCGAGGATATCACCGATCACAAGCGGGCAGAGGAAGAAATCAACCATACCCTGTCTCTGTTAAATGCGACGCTGGAATCGACCGCTGATGGAATTCTTGTTGTTGACAGTGAGGGGAAAATAGAGAGCTTTAATCGGAAGTTTGTCCAGATGTGGCATATCCCCGAGTCCATCATCGCATCGAAGGATGACAACCAGGCGCTGGCGTTTGTCTTGGACCAGTTAAAGGACCCCGATAGCTTTCTTGCCAAGGTGAAAGAATTATATAGCCAACCGGCAGCTGAGAGCTTTGATCTCCTCGAATTTAAAGATGGGAGAATCTTCGAACGTTATTCCCTACCACAGTGGATAGGTGAACAAAGTGTTGGGAGGGTGTGGAGCTTTCGAGATGTGACCGAGCGCAAGTGGGTAGAGGAAGCCCTGGGAAAGAGTGAAGGGGAATCAAAAAGGTTAGCCAATGAGAATGCGGTCATTGCAGAGATCGGGCGAATCATCAGCTCAACCCTCAGCATCGATGAGGTGTACAAACAATTCGGAGAAGAAGTATATAAGGTCATTCCATTCGATAGAATTTTGATAAACATAGTGGACCCTGAAGTCAATACTTTTACTACGGCCTATGTGATGGGGGTTGATGTTGATGGTCGTCCACCTGGAGCAGTTATCCAATGGCATGGCTCAGCTACCCAAGAAGTTTTCCATTCAAAGTCAAGCCTATTGATCCAGGAAAATGACATAAATGAATTAGCAGACCGATACCCTGCTCTCTCACCTCATTTCCAGGCCGGATTCCGTTCATTCATTGCAGTCCCTTTGTTTTCTAAAACCAATGTTATAGGAGTCCTTCATTTTCAATCGATTGAGTCTCATGCCTATTCGGAAAAGGATTTGGGGCTGGCCGAAAGAGTGGGGAATCAGATCGCCGGCGCCATTGCCAATGCCCGTCTTTTTAAAGAACGTATGCAAGCAGAGGAGGAAATGATGGCCCTCCAGGAGCAACTCCGGCAGTCGCAGAAGATGGAAGCCATTGGACAGCTCGCTGGAGGCATTGCCCATGACTTTAATAACCTCCTCACCGTCATCAAAGGCTATGCCGAACTCTCCCTCCTCGACCTCAAAGAAGGGAACCCTTTAAAAGGAAACATTGAAGAGATCCAAAAGGCAAGCCAGCGGGCAGCCGATTTGACCCGTCAACTTTTAGCCTTCAGCCGGCGTCAGATGATGGAAATGAAGGTGTTGGATCTGAACGTTCTGCTAAAAGATCTGGATAAGATGCTCCGGCGTGTGATTGGAGAGGACATCGATCTCGTCACAATGCCGGCTGATGATCTGGGGGGAGTCAAAACCGACCCGGGACAGATCGAGCAGGTGATTATGAACCTTGCCGTCAATGCCAGGGATGCTATGCCGAATGGAGGAAAACTCACCATTGAAACGGCCAATGTGGAATTGGATGAGGCTTATGCTCGGGCTCATATCGCGGTGGCTCCAGGTCGCTATGTGATGCTTTCCATCAGTGATACAGGGATGGGGATGA
>DYHU01000132.1 GCA_020724025.1 Syntrophorhabdus sp.
TGGCAGAGATGATGAATTTTCCGGGTGTGATCTACAGGGATCCGGAAGTTCTTAAAAAGATTGAGATGGCTAAGGGAAAACGAATAGACGGCCATGCCCCTTCCCTCTCAGGAAAAGGGCTCTATGCCTATCTCACCGCGGGGATCCGTTCCGATCACGAATGCACCACCTCAAAAGAGGCAAAAGAAAAATTAAAAAATGGGATGTGGATCATGATCAGAGAGGGTTCAACGGCAAGGAACCTCAAAGATCTCCTCCCCCTTGTGACTTCTAAGAATTCGAGGCGATTCTTCTTCGTCACGGATGATCGCCATCCGAAGGAGCTTCTCGAAGAAGGTCACATCAACTCGATGATCAGACAGGCCATTCATCTGGGGCTCGATCCTGTCCTTGCCATTCAGATGGCAACACTCAATGCCGCTGAATACTTCAGGCTTGACGACATTGGCGCTATCGCTCCAGGATATAGGGCTGATCTTATTAGTTTCGACCATTTGGGTCGATTCCAGGTTAAAAAAGTTTTTAAAGATGGTATTCTGGTTGCAGAGAACGGGAAAATGCTCCCCCGTTCGATCAAGCCATCTGCATCAGTCAAATTGAAACGAATGCAAGCCCTTCGAATAAAGCCGGTCAATGAGAACTCCTTCCTTCTTCGAAGCGACCAATCCCTTGCCAAAGTCATCCAGATCATCCCGGATCAGATTGTTACAAAGAAAGTGATGAAGAAAATCATCCTCAGTGAAGGAGTAGCTTATCCGAATATCAAAGAGGATATCTCAAAGATCGCAGTGGTCGAAAGGCATCAGGGCACAGGAAATATCCGAATCGGTTTTGTCCAGGGATTCAGATTGAAGAAGGGAGCGATCGGTTCGTCCGTTGCCCATGATTCACACAATCTCGTCATCGTTGGAACGAACGATCAGGATATGTTAAGAGTGGTGGAAACGATCAGGAAGATGGGCGGAGGACTGACCGTTGTCTCAGAGGGAAAAGCGCTGGCATCCCTCCCTCTTCCCATTGCAGGACTGATGGCAGAGGTTTCTGTCCGTGAAGTCTATCGATCTCTGGAGAGACTTCTTCAGGCGGCAAGATCCCTGGGTTGTAAACTTCCTGACCCCTTGATGACCCTCTCTTTCCTCGCCCTGCCTGTCATCCCGGAATTGAAACTGACAGACAAAGGCCTGGTCGATGTAAACCAGTTTAAGATTGTGTCGGTATTTGGAGAAGAATGAATCCCGAATTCGGAATGCGGATTTCGGATTCCGGAATTAAATTGAAAAAGGTAATCAGGCAATCGGGAAATCAGGATGCAGGAAAACAGGCTATCAGGACAAAACAAAATCAAAAGTTAATATCCTGATACTCTGAGATCCTGATATCCGCCACCTGATGCCCTGATATGCTGATAACCATTTCTACATTTGAGAGGAGTGGAAAATGGATTGGGATCAATTGTTGAAGGAAGCGATTCATTATTTTCAGGAATATATCCGGATCGAAACGGTCAACCCTCCGGGCAATGAGATAGAGGGGGCTAGATTTTTTAAGAATATTTTCGATTCCGAGGCCATCCCCTCTCAAATCTACGAACCATCTCCGGGCAGGGGAAGCCTTTTAGCCACACTGAAAGGAGATGGCTCAAAGCGACCTATCCTCCTCCTCAGTCATATTGATGTCGTCCCGGTTGAGAAGGAAGGTTGGGAGGTTCCTCCTTTCAAAGGAGTCATCAAAGACGGATACCTCTATGGTCGTGGAACTCTCGATTGCAAATCCCTGGGAATCATCGAGATGATGGCTCTTCTCATCCTCAAGAGAGAAAAGATCTCCTTAAAAAGAGACCTCATCTTCTTCGCAACTGCGGATGAGGAGACCGGCGGAAGATGGGGCGTCCAGTGGGCCATGCAGAATATCCCTTCTCTGAGAGAACCGGAATATGCCCTCAATGAAGGGGGACATATTATCCTCAATGAAAACGGAACTCCTGATCGCTATGCGATCTCCAACGGCCAGAAAGTCATCTTTCAGATCAAGTTAAAGACCAGAGGCACAGCAGGCCATGGCTCCATGCCCCATCCTGACAACCCCAACGTGAAACTCATCCATGGCCTGGAGGCTCTCACGAGATGGGAAACTCCCTACCACATCCTTCCCATGGTAAAGGAATATTTCTATAAGATGGCTCCGAAACAGCCTCCCTATGAGAGGGGTTTTTTTGAGAATATCGAGAAAGGACTTAACGACCCCTCCTTCTCCATCTGGTTGACCTCCAACCCGATCTATAATGCGATGCTGAGAAATACCATCTCTCTCACTATCCTTCAGGGCGGAAGCAAAGCCAATGTCATCCCCTCGGAATCCACAGCCACCCTCGACTGCCGGCTCATCCCCGGCACAAACAAAGAGGAGTTTCTAAAAGAGATCAAGAGAAAATTGGGCGATGAAATTGAAGTGGAGGTCATCGCAGAAAGCGACTCTCTCCCTCCCTCTTCCCTCGATACAGATCTTTATCAGGCTATTGAAAAATCTGCCTTGAAGAATGATCCGGGCTGTCCGGTCGTTCCATTTCTCCTTCCAGGGGCCACCGACAGCCGCTTCCTCAGGGAGAACGGAATCATCACCTATGACTTCTGCCCTTTCCCGCTGACAGAGAAGGAGTTGATGAGGGTCCACGGAAACAATGAGCGTATCGACCCGGAGAACCTGATATTTGGAACGAAGATGCTATTGGATTTGATAAAGGAGATTGCCACGTAATCCCCCTCTCCTCATTTGGCAAGAGGCTGTGTCACAAGTCCGTTCATGGTTCGATCCTGCGAACCGCGGGACTCACCACGAACGGACCACGCGACATTAAAAATCAATTACTTAGCCGTTCGCCCTGAGTGTGTCGAAGGGGGAACGGTGAATTACGACACAGTCTCCAAATGGGAGATTTTACTTCCGGAACAGAGCAAAGAAGAGCGTTATGAGAAGGCTGATGAGGATGGAGGTGGTGAGGGGAAAATAGAGAGTAAACTTCTCCTTCTTAAGAACGATATCTCCGGGAAGTCTTCCGATCCATGGAATTTTATCGCCGGCCATCAGAAGCAGGCCAACCAGGATAATAAAAACCCCCAGAAGAATGAGCATCTTTCCGAGAGCACCCAGTCCAAACATTTTGCCTCCCGGCGCAAGTTCACAAGTTCAAATGTCAAAATTCAAAGTTCAAAGGAATGCCAAATAATTAAATGTCAAAATCTTTCTATTTTTTTTGTAAAATAATTGAAGAAAAAATAAGCGTCAGTTCATGAGCCTCTTGCCAAAGTTTGTGGCACTCTGCTTCCCTGTAAGGATTTGCCTTTCGAATCATCCTCAGCCAGTGTTTCGTTTCTTTGGCTTCCTTTTTGCAGATTGCGATCTTATGCCTAAAGTCTTTCTTTGATTCTGCTCCATCCGCCTCCATATAATTCGCGCCGACACTCGTACCGGCGTCTACCAACTGACCAATAAGTGATCGATTAATTTCATTTCTCTCAAGAGTTTTCACAAACTCTATAATCATTTCTCCAAACCTACCAGTCCTCTCCTCTAAGTCATATATTTTCCCGTTTGGATTTTTGATTTCCTTTGAACTTTGAACTTTGTTATTTGACATTTTGTTTTCTTTCATAAACCGTTCTTTCTCACTATAAATACAGCCGCAGTATTGCTGACGGTATAACCCCAGGGCTTTTGAGACCTCCAACCCCTTTCTCCATCCTTGCCGAAAATCTTCATAATAGAAAGAGATTCCGACCTCCCTGGCTAATCTTTCCCCGGTCTCCTTGATCAGATCATGATCCTGGTAGGTGCTCTGGAGAAGAGTCGTCGAAAACCCGTCGCAATCTCTTTCCTTGGCCTCCCGGACCGCGGCTTCAAGACGGACGGAGTAACAGTACTGGCACCTTTCCTTTTCGCGATGGGATACATTTCTCAAAAACTCTTCAAGCAGATATTCGTTTCGATAGACCACCTCCAGCCCAACCTCTCCTGAATATCTTCGAAGTGACTCCAATCGTTTCTGATACTCCTGGTAGGGGTGGATATTAGGATTAAAAAAATATCCCACCACTTCACTTCCGCTCTCCCTTATTCTCTGAAGGGGATAAATAGCACAATTGGCGCAACAGATGTGGAGAAGGATCTTCATCTGAAGGATAAACGAAGTATTATCCTCCCCCTTGACGCCTGCCTGCGCGAAGCCGCTTCGGCGAAGGCAGGGGGGAGGATTGAGGTGGGGGTGGACATGGTAAATGCCTCCCTCACCCTCTCCCGCCAGCCCGCCCCGCAGAGCGGAGCGAGGCCGGGGGGGGAGAGGGGAATAAACGAATTATTTTCCAAATAAAACCTATTCGAGCTATTAGCTGTCATTCGTCTCATTCGTATAAAATTAACTTGCCGCCAGCTTCACCTTTTCGGGTTCTTTTCGCCTGGGGATTCCCAATTCCTTTTCGACCTGCAAGATTCTCTCCGTGGTCTTGATGACCGTGTCCGGATTGAGGGAGATACTATCGATGCCGCACCGGACTAAAAACTCAGCAAACTCCGGGTAATCACTCGGGGCCTGTCCGCAGATGCCGATCTTCTTGCCGTTCTTCTTCGCCTTTTCGATCACCCACTGGACCATCTTCTTGACAGCGGGATCTCTCTCGTCGAAGATGCGGGCAACCTTCTCCGAATCGCGATCCAGTCCCAGAACCAGCTGGGTCAGATCGTTCGATCCGATCGAAAATCCGTCAAAAATCTCGCTGAACTCATCCGCCATGATCACATTGCTGGGAATTTCACACATCATATAGACCTCGAGGTCGTTCCGCCCCTGTATCAAACCGTATTTCCTCATCTCTGCGATGACCAACCTTCCCTCTTCTACGGTCCGGCAGAACGGGATCATCAACTTCACATTGGTCAGCCCCATCTCATCCCGAACTTTCTTCATCGCCAGACATTCGAGACCAAACCCCTCCTGATAATCCTCATCGTAATAACGTGACGCCCCCCGATAACCGATCATGGGATTGTCTTCCACGGGCTCGAACCGGCTCCCTCCGATGAGATTGGCGTACTCGTTTGTCTTGAAATCGCTCATCCGGACGATCACATCCCTGGGATAGAAGGCCGAAGCAATCTTGGCCACCCCCTGTGCCAGCCGGTCGACAAAGAAAGCCTTCTTATCCTCGTAACCAACGGTCAACTGCTCGATCTCCCTTCTGATATGATCATCCGGTGATGAATCGAACTGGACGAGAGCCATGGGATGGATCCGGATAACATTATTGATGATGAATTCCAACCGTGCCAAACCAACCCCATCATTGGGGATGAATGAGAGATGGAAGGCATTATCCGGATTCCCTACATTCATCATAATCCTGGTGTGGGGCTTCTCCAGATGTTCCATGTCGAAGTGTTTCACTTCATAGTCGAGGATCCCCTCATAGACCAACCCGGTCTCCCCTTCGGAACAGCAGACCGTGGCGCTCCGGTAATCTCCAAGAACCTCACTTCCGTTTACGGTCCCCACCACACAGGGAATGCCGAGCTCCCGGCTGATGATGGCCGCATGGCAGGTCCGGCCACCCCGGTCGGTGACAATGCCCGCAGCGATCTTCATAACGGGTTCCCAATCCGGATCGGTCATCTGGGTCACCAGAATCTCACCCTTTTTAAACTGATCGATCTCCTTAGCGCTGGAGAGGACATGGACGGGTCCTGCACCGATCTTCTCTCCAACGCTTCTCCCCTGAGCCAGAATCCTCCCCTTCTCTTTTAACACATAGGTCTCCAGGACATTCATATTGCGCTGGGATTTTACTGTCTCAGGCCTCGCCTGAAGGATGAAGAGCTGTTGCGTGATGCCGTCCTTTGCCCATTCGATATCCATGGGCGTGGAGTTACCTGCTTTCTTTGAATAATGTTCTTCAATGATCACGCCCCATTGGGCGAGCCGGATGATCTCCTCTTCCCCGAGAATAAAATTAGACCTCTCCTGCAACGAGACCGGGATATTCTTTGTCGAACCCTCTCCTTCCATGGCATAGACCATCTTGATCTCTTTGCTTCCGAGGGTCTTCTGAATAATAGGCTTGTAATTCTGGGAGAGGCGGGGTTTGAAGACATAAAATTCATCGGGATTGATCACTCCCTGAACAATATTTTCTCCCAATCCATATGAGCCGGTGATGTAGGCCACATGGGGAAATCCCGATTCGGTATCGATCGTAAACATCACCCCGGAGCAGGCCTTGTCGGATCGCACCATCTTCTGGATCCCGATGGAAAGGGCCACCTGAAAATGGTCAAACCCCCTATGGGTCCTGTAGGAGATGGCCCGGTTGGTAAAGAGGGAGGCAAAACACCGTTTGCAGGCCTGAATCACGGCATATTCCCCGCGAATATTGAGATAAGTCTCCTGCTGGCCTGCGAAACTGGCGGTGGGTAAATCTTCGGCGGTGGCGCTGCTTCGGACCGCGACGTCCGTATCCTCTCCATACTCTTTGCATAATTTCCGGTAGGCCTTGATGATCTCCTCGACGACCCTTTTCGGAAACTCGAGGCTATAAATGAGTCTCCGTATCCGGCTCCCCCTCTCGGAAAGGTTCTCTACATCATCCACATCGAGATCAGCAAGAATGTCCCGGATATTCTCCCTCACACCCGGTTTCTTCATAATATACTGCCATTCCTGCACCGTTCCCTCGTCCAAAAAATCGTGGTAGGCATTGACCGTCACCGCAAACCCATTGGGGATATTTACACCAAGCCCCGTCAGCTCCCGCCGCATCTCTCCCAGCGAGGCATTCTTCCCACCCACGAGGGGCAAATCACTAAGCCCGACTTCATCAAACCAGAGAACATAGGGTCCATTTCCCATACTTGACTCCTTGAAGTTCGTTTTGAATATCAATTTATCTGAACCCCTCCTCCTTGTCAAGACAGATGTCCGGACCTGTCCGGACCTCAGGCAGGATTGATTTTTCAGCTAAATAAAATTAATATAGATGACGATAAGATAGAAAATAAATGGCAGGGGTCAAAAGGTAAAGGTTAAGACGCCCGTTTCGTCATTCGGTTACGTTGTTGGTCTTAAGAACTTGACGTAACCCTTTAACGCTAAACGATACGGGCTTCGTAACCGTAACCTTAACCCAAAACCCCTGACTATTTTCATCGTTCGAGGGTGGCCTAACATCCATAGGAAATTACTAAGGCAAGGGGGATCAAAAAAACCATGAAATATGTCTATCTCTTTGAAGAAGCAGATGGTCAGAATAAGAAACTCTTCGGAGGGAAGGGAGCGGGGCTGGCTGAAATGACCCGCATGGGCCTTTCTGTGCCGCCCGGTTTCATCGTCACCACCGAAGCCTGTATCCAGTACTACGGAGACAAAAAGAGGCTCCCAAAAGGTCTCATGGAAGAAGTCCAGAAAAATCTGAAGAAGGTTGAAGAAAAAGCGCAGAAGATCTTCGGAAGTCCTCAGAATCCCCTCTTCTTCTCCGTCCGGTCGGGCGCCGCCCTCTCCATGCCCGGAATGATGGACACCATCCTCAATCTTGGGTTAAACGACGAGACCATCGAAGGACTCATCCAGATCACTTCCGATGGAAGATTTGCCTTCGATGCCTATCGGAGATTCATCCAGCTCTTTGGAAAAATTGCCCTGGGCCTGGACGAAAAGGAATTCGATCACATCCTGAACAGGACAAAAGAGAAGGTCAAGGCGGTCGATGATACCGACCTCGACGCGGACCATCTCAAAGATATCTGTGAACAATACTTGACCCTGGTCAGGAAAGAGACGGGTTCTCCTTTCCCCGAAGATCCGATGGTTCAATTGAAATTGGCCATTGAGGCGGTCTTCCGGTCCTGGATGGGAAAGAGGGCTGTTGATTACCGGAGGGAATTCAATGTCACCCCGGAAATGGCCAATGGGACAGCGGTCAATATCTGCACCATGGTCTTCGGAAATATGGGCTTCGACTCTGCCACGGGTGTGGCCTTTACAAGAGATCCCGGAACCGGGGAAAACATCCTCTATGGCGAATATCTCGTCAATGCGCAGGGTGAGGATGTGGTGGCCGGCATCAGGACGCCCAAGCCCATTCAGGAGATGAAGAAGGAGATGCCCAGGATTTACCGGGAGCTGGAGCGGGTGAGAAAGATCCTCGAAGAACATTTTCATGAGGTTCAGGATTTCGAATTCACCGTGGAGAAGGGAATCCTCTACATCCTCCAGACCCGCAATGGAAAGATGAATGCCCAGGCCATCGTCCGGACTTCCAGGGAGATGGTGGCCGAAAAGATGATTAACAAAGAGAAGGCGGTCCTGAGATTGAAACCGTCTGAGCTGGAACAACTTCTCCACAAACGGATCGATCCGAATTTTAAGGGGAAACCGATCGTTACCGGACTTCCTGCCTCTCCAGGAGCCTCATCCGGCAAGGCCATCTTCGATGCCGATGAGGCTGAGAGAGTGGGAAAGCTCGGTCATAAAGTCATCCTTGTCCGTGAAGAGACGAAACCGGAGGATATCCATGGATTCTTCGCCTCTCAGGGAATCCTGACCAGCCGGGGCGGAAAGACCTCCCATGCCGCGGTCGTGGCCAGAGGAATGGGAAAACCCTGCGTCTCAGGATGTGAGTCACTCCGCATCGATCCAAAAACAAGAGAGGCAATGGTGGGGAATATCCGCGTCAAGGAGGGGGATTTCATTACGATCGATGGCTCCAGAGGCGAGGTCTATCTGGGAGAAGTGCCCACCGTTGATCCGGAGATCAGCAAGGACCTCCTCACGATTCTGGGCTGGGCGGATGAGGTCAGGACGATGGGGGTCCGGGCCAATGCCGATACACCCGAATCAGCCGCAAAGGCGAGGCAACTGGGTGCGGCAGGAATCGGTCTCTGCCGGACGGAGAGGATGTTCAATGCGGTTGACCGGCTTCCCATCGTTCGTGAGATGATCCTGGCGAGCTCAAAGGAGAAAAGGGCGGAGGCCATTGCCAGACTCCTTCCTTCGCAGAAGAGCGATTTTAAAGAAATCTTGAGGGCCATGAAAGGATTCCCGGTGACGATTCGACTCCTCGACCCGCCCCTTCACGAATTTCTTCCCTCTGCGGAAGAGTTAGCCTCGGAGTTGAGAAATCTGAAAAACCTTGAGTTAGCCCTCGACTCGATGGAGAACATCTCCGAGGCGATGAAGTATCTCGACACCACGTCCAGGGAATCTCTAAAACTTCTCGAGCATGTGGCCACGGATATCGTCGAGATCAAGGAGAAGAAGCTCGATAAGAAACTGATCCGTAAACAACAGGAGACCCTCCGGAAGGTGAAGGAGATGATGGAGATCAACCCCATGCTCGGCCACCGGGGCGTGAGACTGGGCATCACCTATCCTGAGATCTATAGGATGCAGATTCAGGCCATCATGGAGGCCGCCGCCGAGTTGACGAAAGAGGGAGTCGATATCCAGCCGGAGATCATGGTCCCTCAGGTCTGCACGGCCCAGGAGTTGAAATGGGTTTATGAGTTGGTAAAAAAGGTCCAGCGGGAAGTCGAAAAAGAGTACGGGGTGAAGATCCAGTTCAAATTCGGGACGATGATCGAGGTGGTCAGGGCCTGCATGAGGGCAGGAAGGCTTGCGGAGGCAGCAGACTTCTTCTCCTTTGGAACGAATGACCTCACCCAGGCGACCTTTTCCTTCTCAAGGGAGGATGCGGAGAACAAATTCCTTCCCCTCTATAATCAGCGAAAGATCCTCCACGACAACCCCTTTGAAGTATTGGATGTAAAAGGGGTGGGGAGATTGATGATGATCACCATCGAATGGGGAAGAAGGACAAAACCTGATCTGAAGATTGGGATCTGCGGTGAACACGGCGGTCATCCCGAATCGGTTGAGTTCTGCCACTCCATCGGCCTTTCCTATGTCAGCTGTTCGGTGCCACGGCTCCCGATTGCTCGTTTAGCCGCTGCCCACGCCAAACTGAAGGAAAATGAGAAGAAACCACTTCAGAAATACGACCCCGACTACCCCAGCGTCTTTTTTT
>DYHU01000575.1 GCA_020724025.1 Syntrophorhabdus sp.
TTATGGACGATCATATGTTCTATGGCGGGTTAACCCAATTTGGTAACCCCACTTCATGCGCGGCGGCCATTGCGGCGATCAAGGTTTACCAGGAAGAAGGGCTGGTTGAGAACTCCAGGGTTCTGGGAATAAAGCTACTTGGGGAACTGGAGAGGATGAAACAGAAGCATCCCAGTATTGGGGATGTGCGGGGGTTGGGCCTTTTTGCGGCCGTTGAGTTTGTAAAGGATCGGAAGACCCGTGAACCCATCGTCCCGTGGACGGTCGAGAATTACGAGAAGAAAAATCCCGTCATTGCTTCAGTGCTCAGTCAGATGAAGGCGGATGGAGTTACAGGATATTCACGATGGAATATCCTTTTTGTTGCACCGCCTCTCTGCATCACAGAGGAGCAATTGTTGGAAGGACTAAGCAAGATCGATAAGGCCGTGAATATCGTTGATGAAGCCATTTCAAAATAGGGTCGAGACGAAGGATTATTTACCTCCTCATTGGGTGGGGAATGAATACGATTGATCTCTCCTTTGAATTATTTCCAGGTGGTTCTTTTGGAGAATTCAATCTGCCCAGGGAGCTTTCAACAGTCTTATCTTATGGCAAGGGATCAAAAATTTATGATGTGTTTGGAAAAGAATTTATTGACTATTCGCTCTCCTGGGGTTCTGTCATCCTCGGCCATGCCCATCCGGCAATCACAGAGGCTGTCAGAGAGCAGATCGAAAAAGGTTCCAGTTTCTCCTATGTGAATGAGCCTGCTTTAGAATTGGCTCAAGAACTGGTTCGGGCCATCCCATGCGCCGAGAAGATCCGCTTTGCAGCCTCAGGGACAGAAGCCACCTTTTATGCCATTCGGTTTGCCAAGGCCTTTACAGGAAAGACAAAGATATTGAAATTCGAAGGGGCCTATCATGGGGCTCATGATGTGGGGGTCATGAGTCTTTTCCCTCAAAAAGGACTTCCTTTCCCAACCTCTGAACCCACCTCCGCGGGCATTTCTCAATCCCTTCAAAAAGAGGTCCTCATTGCCCCTTACAACGATTTGGAAACCACTCGGCAGATCGTTGATCAGTACGGAGACGAAATCGCCTGCATCATTATGGAACCCTTACAGCGATGTACCCCTCCAGTCAGAGGTTTTTTGGAGGGGGTTCGAAAGATGACGAAAGAGCGAGGGATACTCCTCGTCTTTGATGAGGTCGTCACTGGATTTCGTCTCGCCTATGGAGGGGCTCAAGAGTATTATGGGGTGATTCCTGATCTTGCGGCCTTCGGTAAGGCGATGGGTGGGGGATATCCAATCGCTGCAGTCTGTGGAAGGGCGGACATTCTCGACCTCTGTACTGAATCGAATTTAGGTAAAGAACGATATGTCTGGTTTGCTTCTACCCTTGCAGGAAATCCAATCTCTGCGGCTGCCAGCCTCGCTACGTTAAAAGAACTTCGGAGACCGGGGGTTTATGAACGGCTTCATCGTCTTGGACAAAACCTGAGAAACGGATTTGAGGCTCTCTTCAAAGAAATGGGAATCCAGGGACAAGTCCTTGGAGATGGACCATTATGTCA
>DYHU01000576.1 GCA_020724025.1 Syntrophorhabdus sp.
AATCTCAAAGTTCTCCCTTGACAGGCGAAGAGGTTCGATTTAAAATGAATCTAAGAAAAGGAGGTGAGGTCCATGAGATGGATGTTCCCCCATGCAACCCATTGTTCGACCTGCGGTTCGATACGCCGGTCCTGAGCATGACATGAAACTGCTCACCAGAGAATGCATTAGTAACCTTTAAGGCCGGTAGATATTTAGCCGGCCTTTTTATTACCACTGGGGAATCGAAGGGTTGACTTGACGATATAAATCTAATAGATAGTTAAAGTGAACAGGGGATAGTGCTTACGGATAAGCTCAGGAAGAGTAAGCCTTGAGAAGGTGTCGGACAGGCATCCCTATACAATCGCAAGAGGAGGTTAAATCACTATGGCAGGGGGTGAAGTTACGAATGCAGAAGAATCGGGGGGGCCTTCCCATTCGTTTCTGCCCTATCTGAGGCCGCTCCTCTTTCTCGTCGGGATTTTCTTCATCAACTTTCTTTCGAGAGTTATTCTCTCGCCTCTGATGCCCACGGTGGAAAGAGATCTGAAGATAGGGCATGATGAGGCGGGATACTTCTTTTTCTTCATCACGCTGGGATATTGCGTGGGATTGTTTCTCTCCGGTTTCGTCTCTTCCCGCCTCAAACATAGAGGGGCGATCATTCTCTCTTCGTTCGCAGTGGGGGGAGCTCTCATTTTAGTCAGTGCGATCCGTGACCCTTGGGGGATTCGGTTCGGCCTTTTCGTTATGGGAATGGCGGCCGGACTCTATCTTCCCTCCGGGATTTCAAGTTTAACGAGTTTAGTCAGTCAGCGCCATTGGGGGAAGGCCCTTGCCATTCATGAACTGGCCCCCAATCTTGGTTTTATCGTTGCCCCCATTCTCACGGAGGTTCTCCTGGGATGGTGTTCATGGCAGGGCATATTGATCGTCATCGGGGTGGCTTCTTTGATTGCAGGATGGGTCTTTGTCCTTTGGGGAAAGGGAGGAGATTTTTCTGGTGAAGCCCCCAATTTAAAAACTCTAAAGAGCATACTGAAAGAACCCTCTTTCTTATTGATGATGGTCTTCTTCGCTTTAGGTGTGGGCTCGAGTTTCGGAGTCTATTCGATGGTTCCCCTCTATCTGGTTTCGGAGAAAGGGATGGATCGGACCTGGGCTAACACATTGCTCGCCCTTTCGAGAATATCGCCCCTGGCCACCTCCTTTCTTGCAGGATGGATGACAGACCGTCTGGGCGTGAAACAGACCCTGAAGGCTGTCTTTTTAACTGCAGGCGTGGCCACAGCAATGATCGGAATCGTGCCTGTGTCATGGATCGTACCGGTCATCTTTCTGCAACCCATTCTTGCCACTGCCTTCTTCCCCGCAGGTTTCGCAGCCCTTGCAAGAATAGGATCTCCTCATATCAAAAATGTGGCCATCTCGCTCACCGTTCCGCTGGGTTTTCTCATAGGAGGCGGGGCGGGTACAGCCGGTCTTGGCCTGGCCGGAGAGGCAGGATTGTTTTCTCACGGATTCATCCTCTTCGGAGGACTCATCTCCGCAGGCGCCGCACTGGTGCAATACCTGAAATT
>DYHU01000577.1 GCA_020724025.1 Syntrophorhabdus sp.
ATGCGAAGCACTTCGTTCAACTATCGTATAAACGGCAATTTGATGACACAGTGTCTGCACAACAACATATATTTTTTTCATCAAACTGCGTTTATACTCCTTAACGTTATATGCAATGCCGTGCCCTAACACGATTCGAGACAAGATGAACGATTTGACCAATGAACAGAAGGAAGCCGTTTCCCACCCAAAGCGCGCATCTTGTGTGATCGCTGGTGCTGGAACAGGTAAGACTACCGCCCTTGCCGAGCGTATTGTCTTCCTTGTCGAGGAACAGAAGATTGAACCCAGCCGCATCGTTGTAACAACGTTCACACGCAAAGCTACTGCGGAATTATACGATCGTACCTTCCAACGCCTCGGCGAGAAAGCACAGCGGTTGCGTATCTCAACAATCGACGCTTTAGTTTGGGATCTTGCACGAGAAGCGATGCACCGAGGGATGATGCGGTCTGCCCAGCTAATCGGTGAAGCCAATCAGAGAGTTCTTTTACTCGACAGTGCGTGGGAAGTCTTCGGAAGCAAATATTCAACGAGAGGATCGTGGGCTGACAATGCAGGTAAAGCTGGTCTCGTCGGCCTGCTGGAAAAGACCTTACGAGTAGAATCAGCAAGCCCAAAAGAGAGAGCCAAAACCCACAAACTCATTAAACAAGGCTTGAGTGATCTTGAAAACCGATTCTACCTTGGTTTTGGCTTTCAAGTCCCCACTCTCCAACAATTGAGGCAGACCGCAAAGAGGTACTTTGAAAGACTGAATGAGTTATCTGCCACCGACTACGACGTGCTAACCAAGGATTTCTTGCATTACTTGAAACGTAACAAGAAACTCGCCGAAGAATTTGCTTCTCAATTCAACACCATTGTCATCGACGAGTTTCAAGACACTAGTCAGATTCAAGCGGAAATACTTCTCCTCTTGTCAGGAAAACATCGGGAGGTTTGGGCTGTCGGAGATCCCTGCCAGCAAATCTACGAATGGCGTGGCGCAGGACCTGACAATATGCTTTGGTTCATTAAAACCGCGAAGGCAAAGAAGTATTACCTGACTGACAATTGGCGTTCGACTCAACCAATTCTTGATTGTGCTTATAATTTCCTCAGCAATCGAGTTCCCAGTCTTAAGAGAAATGGATTGCTCAAACAGTTGAACTCCAAACAAGATTTGATCTCGAATCAGACTACAAGACATCCAGTCTACACAGCAACCCTTGAGCGAGCATTGTTCTTTCTCAACCGATTCTTGAAGACCCATCCAGCCGTGAAACCAAGTGACATCGCAATCCTATCTAGAAAACTAACTCGGCAAACTGTGGAAGAGATCGAAAGGAGAGCTGCACTTGCGGAGTTGAAAGTGCAATTTCATTCTTCTCGCGCAGACCGAGCGATGGAGCGAACCATTGGGGCTCCACCAAATTGGAAGCCCGGAACTGTTTTGGATAACCTTTACAAGCATCCCAAAATTCAGAGCTTGCTATTTCGCTCTCTTCGGACTAAGGATTTTGGTGATCTCCGTACAATTCGCCCGCTTACCACAGCCGCAGAAGCCCTCGACAGCACC
>DYHU01000133.1 GCA_020724025.1 Syntrophorhabdus sp.
CAACCTCCCTTTGCCAAAGAGAGGGGAAAGATTTCCCCCTTTTGACAAATGGTTCGACATGCTCACCATCCTGAGCTTGTCGAAGGAGGGGGATGAAGGGGGATTAGATTAGTCTTTCAAAGCACTAATCTGTTACGAGAAATTAAGATGAAAAAGGTATTCAGCAGACCAAAGTCTCTGAAGATGACCCCCTTCCATTACTGCCCGGGATGCGGCCATAGCATCATCCACCGGCTCATCGGAGAGGTGATCGATGAGATGAACCTCCAGGAGAAGATCATCGGCGTCCCTCCGGCAGGATGTGCGGTTCTTGCTTACAACTATTTTGACATCGATATGGGCGAGGCTTCCCATGGAAGGGCGGCTGCGCTGGCTACCGGATTGAAGCGGGCCCTTCCGGACAGGGTGGTCTTTACCTATCAGGGAGATGGAGATATCGCTGCCATCGGAACAGCGGAATCGATTCATGCGGCAGCAAGGGGCGAGAAAATCACCACGATCTTTGTCAACAATGGGGTCTATGGAATGACCGGAGGCCAGATGGCTCCAACAACCATTTTGGGACAGAATACCACCACCTCCCCGAAGGGAAGGAAAGAGGGCCGGGATGGTTTCCCGATCAATTTGAGCGAGATGCTTGCCATTGCCCGGGGCAGTTCCTATATCGAAAGGACCGCGGTCAATACCCCTGTCAATATTTTGAAAACGAAGAAAGCGATTGCCAAAGCATTTCGTCTCCAGCTTCAGGGATATGGATTCACGCTTGTCGAAGTCCTGTCCGCCTGTCCCACGAACTGGAAGATGAGTCCAGTGGCGGCCTGTAGATGGATCGACGAGGTGATGACAGCCCATTTCCCGCTTGGAGTGCTCAAGGACATTACCGGAGAAAAGAAGGATGATCATTAAGACTGTTTTTTCGGGGTTCGGCGGGCAGGGGGTGATCATGATGGGATATCTCCTTGCCACAGCTGGAATGGTCGAGGGGAAGAATGTGACCTGCCTGCCCTCTTACGGAGCGGAGGTCAGGGGAGGGACAGCCAACTGCACGGTTGTCGTCTCCACGGAAGAGATCGCCTCTCCGGTTGCCTCGGAGCCCGAATATGCGGTGTTGATGAATAACCCATCCTTGATCCGATTTCAGAACCAGGTCCAATCCGGAGGCACGATCTTTTTGAACTCAAGCCTGATCGAAGACAGGCCCATCCGGGGGGATCTGGTGATCTACGAGATCCCGCTCAATGACCTGACCAAACAACTCCCCGAAAATAGAGGGTCGAATGTGGTGATGTTAGGGGCCTTCATCAAAAAGTCCGGACTGGTGACTCCGGAAACAATGATTCGAGTCCTGAAAGATACTTTTGGCAATAAGAACCCTTCTATCTTCAAGCTAAACAAATCGGCTTTAATGTTAGGATACGAATATCTGGAATGAAGGAGAGACGCCATGCCAGTTAAACAGATCTCTGTGAGCCTTGAGAATGTCCCCGGAAAACTTTCACAGATGAGCGACTATCTGGGTGAGAACGGGATCAATATCATTGCGGTGAGTGTCGTTGATGCCTCGGATGTCAGTGCCATCCGGTTTGTAGCCAGCGACCCTGAAAAGGCGGCCAATGTCTTAAGGACGCACGGTTATTCTATTAAAATTACCGAGGTGCTCGCGGTGGAGGCGCCCAATCATCCGGGAGGTCTCAATGCGGTATTAAAGCCGCTCAAAGAGGTTTCGATCAATGTCAATTACCTCTATACCTGCCTGGGAAGGGGCGAAAAGACCGTGCTCATCGTGGGTGTTGATAGGATGGAGGAGGCGATCCAGGTTCTGAGGAAGAACTGGGTTCACATGTACGATGAGGAACTCTATAAATTATAAAAAAGAAGTTATAGGTTACGGTTACGAAGCCCGTATCGTTCATAAAAGGCTACGGTTGTCGTCTTTTAATTTTTTGTACGTAGCCGTTACCGGTAACCGAAACGGGCATCGTTACCTTGACCTTTAGGCCAGAGTTTCAAAGATTTAAGCGTAACTGTGCAGCCCCGAGAGGACATAGTTGACGCCGAAGTAAGTGAACAGAACAGCCGCAAACCCGACAATGGATAAAATGGCCGCCTTCCTTCCCCTCCAGTCCCGTGTGATACGGGCGTGCAAGAACGCCGCATAAATAAACCACGTGATCAGAGACCAGGTTTCTTTCGGATCCCAGCTCCAGTAACTTCCCCATGCATAATTGGCCCATGCCGCACCGGTGATGATGCCCAGGCTCAACATCGGAAATCCGATCACAATCGATTTGTAGTTAATCTCATCAAGGATGGGAAGGGAGGGCAACCACTTTGCCGCTCCTTCCTGCCGGTCGCCCTTCTTATCTCGAATCATATAAAGGATGCTGATCCCGAACGAGACGGCAAAGGCAGCGTATCCGAAAAAACAGGTCGTCACGTGAATGGTCAGCCAGTTGCTCTGGAGGGCCGGCATGAGCGGGGTGATCTTGGGATTGATGCTGGGGGTGATTGAAGTGAGGGCAAGGGCGAGAAAGGCCAATGGGGTGACAAAGGCGCCGATAATCTTCTGGTTGTATTTGAATTCAAGGATGAGGTAGATCAGGACAATCGTCCAGGAAAAGAAGACCAGAGATTCATACATATTGGAAAGGGGGACATAACCATACCCTGTCTGATGGGTTTCCTGCCAGCGAATGACCAGACCGACAGAGTGAATGATCAATCCTATGACGAGCAAAGAGGTGGCCCCGATTCCCAGTTTCCTGTTCTGTGAGGCTGCGAAGAGGAGATAGCCCAGGAAGCTGAGAAGATAGATCCCCATCGAGACATTAAAAAGGCTGTGGCTTGCTAAGGAAAGGTCCATGCTTCACTCCATATCGAATCAGGCCGTCACTATGATAAAAATTAACAGACTTTTGCCATCTTGTCAATTTTTAAAGGAAAAATTAAGTAATCTCTCGGTTACTTGGAGTCACAAAATTCCTGATAAAAAAAATTAATTACACCCGATAGGCGGGACATTCCTGTCCCGCCTATATTGGAGGCGGGGTTATCCCGCCTCCAGCGGGACTATCGACTCCTACTATCAATGAGATGGAATTACCCATGTAACTGGGGGGTTACGAAATTAAATGGAGGAAGCGGGGTAGGGGTTTATTTTTTTTCTACATATCTCTTCTCTTCTAAGGCGTCCGGGATGGGAATAGCTTCTTTCTTTGATTTGGCTGACTCGGCGATTTGAATCTGGTAGGTCGCCTTCAATAATAAGACCCCATCCTCTCTTTGACGGTGAATAAATGCTTCAATCTCTTTATATTCCTTTCCTTTAAAAATGTTCCTGCAATTTCTCAACAGGTAAGCGAGACTGACCTCGTCCATTTTATAATAGACTTCAAGGGGATGAGAGGAGTCCTCGGGAATCCTCTCCAGATTTTTAATATCGATGGTTTTAAGAACCTGCTGATACAATTTGAGAAATGCTTCCATTTTATCCCGGGGAAGAGGGGGGGTATCCAGGTCCTTTTTCAGTTGTTGGATGATCTCTTTAGATTGAATTTCAAGCCGGAGAAGCTTTAAGGAATAGTCTCCATGGATTAATTGATAGGTGAGCGGTTCGTCGATTCTCCTTCTGAATTTCTTGATCACAAATCTCTCTTTTCCATTCGTCGCTTTGAAATAGGAGGCTTTCGTCGGCTCGGAATAAGGCTTTTCGCTGACAAAGGAGTCCTCCAGAATCTCCAGATCCTCCGTCTGATGGTTCCGGTGATGTTTTAAAAAATCTTGAAAATCATCCTTTTCAATCGTCCGGTAAGGTTCGGAGGATCCGCCGGAGACATACTCATATTCCGGCCATTGATCAAAAGGGGTTCTCGCAAATATTTCATTGCAGGTGATACATCGGATGAACTGGTTCATGGAGCGCTCTTTTTTCGATTAATAGGAAACAGAAGGAATTCTGACATGGTCCCTGACCAGAAAAACCTCTTCCATCTCCTTTAGGATATCCATAAAAATCGAGACCAATTGAGAGTCGAACTGTTTTCCGGCATACTTCAACAGTTCGTTCTTCGCCTCTCCGTTGGAAAGGGGCTGACGGTAGGGCCGGTCGGAGGTCATGCTGTCATAAGCGTCCGAGATTGCAATGATCCTCGCCCCCAATGGAATTCGGTCTTCCGACAGCCCATCCGGATAACCTGTTCCATCGAACCGTTCGTGATGGTGGTGAATATAGGAGAGGATGTTGGGAGAGAGGTTTAAGGGCACCAGGAGCTCGATTGACTTTCTGGTATGCTGTTTGATGATGGCCCACTCGGTAGAAGAGAGAAGCCCTTTTTTGTTGATAAAACGATTGCTGATGCCGATCTTTCCGATATCATGGAGATAGGAGGCGATCCTGATCTCATTCCTGTCCTTCGGATTGAGCGCCAGTCTCTTGGAGATGAAATCAGAATAGTAACAAACGCGCTCGGAATGCCCTGAGGTATAAGGATCCTTCTCCTCAAGGGTGAAGGCAAGAACTTTTGAAAATTCCAGGCAGTTTTGATTCTCCGAAGGATTCCCCTCTCCATTCCCAAAATCGGTGAATCCTTTCATCTCCTTCGGCATCGGAAGGCCGGAATCCGAAAGTGTGTCTTGCATCCCGGAAAGATCGGGACGCTGGTTAAGCATCTCCTTGATCTTGATGTTCAATCTTCTCCGTTGAATCGATTTATCAATTATGCACATGATCTCCGGGACATTGAAAGGTTTCGGGATATAATCGAAAACCCCGTATCGAATGGCCTCAATGGCGCTCTTCAGGGTGCCATAGCCTGTGATGATGATGACCATCACATCAGGATCGATCAGCCGGATCTCCTTCAGAGTATCAATTCCGGACATCCCGGGCATCTTGATATCCAATGTGACAACATCCATCTCAGCCTGCCGGAGCATCTGAATGGCCGCATATCCATTCTCCGCGGTGAAGATATTGTAATGGGGTTTGAGGATCATCCTTAAGGATTCCCTCGGCCCGATTTCATCATCCACAATAAGGACATTGGCTGAACTGTTTTTAGGTTCCATTCTTTTTTCCCTCGATCGAATTGATTAGATAAAATGATGAATTCGTAAAAAATCGTCATTCCCGTGAAAACGGGAATCCAGGGGAGTTCTAAATACTTAAAAAGACTGGATTCCTGCTTGCGCAGGAATGACAGAAAATAGCCTTTTCATACTTTTTACGAAACCATTTAAAATAATAAAGCAAAAATGTTGCCATTTTGGATTAAAAGAATGAATTACTAATAATTTATAACTAGATGATATTTTAAGGCTTTTTTTATTGACAATGGGAGGAGTGGCAGAATATCGTTATCAAGATAATAGGGATGTTCAAAAATGAACGAGGGTTGACATTATTGGGGCCGTGTCGCCTATTTTAAAACCCATGTCTTTCTGTGTAGAAGGGGGAGAGATTGGCGGGATGAAGGTTTAAGAATAAGGTTTGATCCGCTCCTGCTGCTGGATACCCAGTTTATCCATCTTATATTTCAAAATCCGTCGGCTGATCCCCAGAATCTCTGCAGCATGCGATTGAATAAAATTGGCTCTTCTTAGAGCATCCAGAATGATCTCCTTTTCAAATTCTTCCTCCGCTTTTGAGAAGGAGATCTGACCGCTCAAGACCGATTCTCTCAAACTATTCGTTTTGGATTGATTGACGATGGGAAGGGGCAATTCATCGGGCTGGATATACTCATTGTTGGTGAGAGCGATCACCCGTTCGATCAGGTTCTCCAGTTCCCGAACATTTCCGGGCCATTCATAACTCATCATCAATTCCAATGCCCCTTTGCTGATCCCCTTCAAATTTTTTTGGTTCTCCTCACTGAATTTCTTTGTAAAATGGTTGATCAATAATGGAATATCCTCTCTTCGTTCTCGTAAGGGGGGAATGACGATGGGAACCACATTGATCCGGTAGTAGAGATCCTCCCGAAACTGCCCTTTCTTGGTGAGCTGGGGCAAATCCTTATTCGTCGCCGTAATCAGTCTCACATCGACTTTGATCGTCTTCGAGCCTCCCACCCGGTTGAACTCCTTCTCTTCGAGAAACCGGAGGATCTTCGCCTGGGTCATCAGGCTCAATTCGCCGATCTCGTCGAGAAAGAGAGTCCCCTGGTGGGCGACTTCAAAACGGCCCAGTTTTTTCTCGATCGCATTCGTAAAGGCTCCTCTTTCATGGCCGAATAATTCACTCTCGATCAGAGTCTCCGGAATAGCCGCGCAGTTGATGGTGACGAAGGGATGATTTTTCCGGGGACTATGGTAGTGGATGGCGCGGGAGACGAGTTCTTTTCCTGTTCCGCTCTCTCCCATAATCAGAACCGTCGATCGGGTATCAGCCACCTGCTTCACCATTTTAAATATTTCTTTCATCCCCTTGCTCTTTCCCACAATATTATCAAAGCCGAAACTCCGGTCGACCTCCATCCATAGACGCTGGTTCTCCTCCTTCAGCGCCTTTGTGGAAAGGGCCCGGTTGACGATCAAACGCAGTTCGTCCACATCGAAAGGCTTGGTGATATAGTCATAGGCTCCGAGTTTCATCGCTTCCACAGCCGTCTTGACGGTCTTGGTTGCAGTGATCATAATAACGATCTGGTCGGGCAGGGTCTGTTTCAGCCTTTCCAGAACCCTCAGGCCATCCATATCCGGCAGGATGATATCGAGGAGGATCACATCAGGGATATGAACATCGATCTGACGAAAAGCCTCTTCCGCATTTTTTACCAAAAAAACCTGGTACTCCCCCTTCAGGATCATCTTTAAGGATTCTCTGGCTCCCACCTCGTCATCGACCACCAGAATACTTTTCAACGCTTCGCTTCCAACCATCGCCACTCCTTATTTAGAGTCTGTTTATAAATTGTTCCCTCAATCAGAATCGTCATTCCGGCGAAAGCCGGAATCCAGTCCTTTCAAGACCCTCTGGATGCCGGATCAAGTCCGGCATGACGGAATAACGGAATTTATAGACAGACCCTATTTAGTTGTCATGCTGAACTTGGTTCAGCATCCCTTGTAATCGTTTATCATTCGACCCCGAAACGAGTTCGGGGTGACAATTGTGGATCATGGTTAGGAATTTGTGGATTGATAAGTGATCACCTTTCTTCTCTCCGCAGGAAATTTCATGGAGACGAGGGTTCTCAGTTTCTTCTCATTCACTTCGAATTTCATCATCCCCCGATTCCTCTCGATCATCTCCTTGATGAGCCTTATCTCCAGATCGGTCAACTCCTTTTCCCGGAGCGAAGGCACCCCCAGTAATGTATCCAGGGGTTCAATGGGTTTCTTATATCCGGTGAAGACCATCATGATTTCAACGTATCTCCTCTCCTTCGACGGTGGCGCCTTCCCTTCCCCATTTCCCTTCTGGTCATCCAGGGACTTGGTTAAAAAACCAATGCTTCCGCTCATGGGGATCGAAGGAATGGCATACTGGATTAAGGAGGTGAGAATATATCGCAACTGCTCCTCATGGAGGATGGTTTCAGGAAGGTCTTTTTCATACTTCCTGAATAGTTTGATCTTCTTGTTTTCGATCTGTGTCCCATACCTTTTCAGGACATCTTCGATGATGGAATGAATGGTATCTCTCTTCTCGATCGGGTGATTGATCTTAATATAATTGAGAAGGCCGTTGAGCACACCGTCAATCTTTTCGATATCCTCGGTGACGATTCTGTAGAAATAGTCTCTGAATTCCGCATCATTAAATTTATCCCTCAGGAGCTGGGTAAAGGTCTTGATGGAGACCAGGGGATTTTTGATGCGATGGACCAGTTCAATAAAAAAGAGCGGGGAGTCAGGGATGTTCAGTCCGTTGGATTGGTTCTTGGGAGGCTCATTCTTAAGAGGCTCAGCCGGCCTCGTCTCTGCCTTTTCGATAAAGGAGTTAAAGGAATTCCTATCCATTCCATTCTGGATCAAGAGATCTTTTTCCATGATCTTTTCGCCTTCTGACAAGATCGCGCTCCGGATGATGACATGCTCCAGTTCCTTCAGGTTCCCAGGCCACCAGTAACTTTCCAATAACCTGAGGACCTCATTCGAGATGCCCATTCTTTTGATCTTTAACCGTTTGGCATTCTCTTCCAGGATATATTGAGCGATTGTGCCGATTTCCCGCGGACGATCCCTTAACGGCGGAAGATGGATGGACAGGGTTTTTAAGCGAAAATATAAATCCGCTAAAAATGTCCCCTGTGCCACCCTTTCTTTCAAATTCTCCGAGGAAGAGGAGATGAAGCGAATATTTTTAACGGCCCTTTTCTCCACCCCGTTCTGGAATAATCCGTCCTCGACCAATTCCAGGAGTTTCAACTGATCCATCGGACTGAGATGCCCGACTTCGTTCAGAAAGAAGGTCGCAGGGGTCATCCCGAAATGGATCTCTTCAAAGAGGGGGCGGAGATGGGCAAAGAGTCCATTTTCACCCAAAATCTGACAATCGAACCTGTAAAAACGATGGGATTTCCAATCCCCTGTATGATGGATGACCTTGGCAAGCAACTCTTTTCCTGTCCCCTGTTCCCCCTGAATGAAAACAGGGGCGTTGTTCAGGGCAGATTTTTGAACCAGTTTAACAACCTGGGGGGAAAGGATGGGAGAGTGAATTAAATCCTGATAGTTCATCGTGGCTCAAAAAAAGTCGTCCGTTGATTTCCGAGATCGCTTTGCCTTCTTCTTGGATGATCCTGGTCCACAGGCAAATTGATGAAGAAGGAGGTCCCCTGGCGCACCCGGCTTTCAACATCAATATATCCTTTGTGATCCTGAACAATCTGGCTGGAGATCGATAGTCCCAGGCCGCTTCCCGTCGTCTTCGTCGTATAAAAGGGGTTGAAGATTTCCTCTAAATATTCTTGCGGGATGCCACAACCCGTATCCTTAAATTCGACCTGCAGAAAGGGCTCCCCTCCGGGTTTCAAAAAGGAATGGGTTTTTACAGTGATTTCCCCATTCTGAGGAGTCGCTTCAATAGCGTTTAGCAAAACGTTTAAAAAGACCTGTTTGATCTGTTCCCGGTCAACCTTGACGGAGGGCAGATCCGGCGTATATTGTTTGTCGATATGAATATGCTTTTTCTTGCTCTCCGTCGAGACCAGAAGGATCATCCCATCTAAAATGCTGTTGACATCTTCAAACTCCAATTTGGGGCTCGAAGGCCTGGCAAAATCTAAGAGTTCGTTGACCAGATGGGAGATCCGGTCCACCTCTCCTGCGGCAATGCTCAAGAAATGATTTCGAAATTCCTCGTCCTCGAGCCGTTCCGGCAATAATTGGGTGAGCGTCTTAATGGCAACCAGGGGGTTACGGATTTCATGAGCCAGGCCTGCCGTAAGAATTCCAAGGGAGGCGAGACGGTCCGCCCTGCGAATATAGGATTTTGACTTCTTCAGGTCTTCATAGAGCCTTGCATTCTCAATGGCAATGGCGGTTTGGTTGGCAAGCGTGGTGAGCAGTTCAATATCCTCGTGATAATAGACATCCTTATTGAATTTATGACTGAGATTGATAATTCCAATGAGCTGTCTTTTTGAGATAAGCGGTATGCTGACCTCTGCTTCCAACAAAGACATTTGTTGAATGACACCATTTAATTCCGGGATATTGGCTCCCTTAGCCAATTCCTCTCTCACAACAATTTCTCCCATTTTTTGTAAATAGCCGGGCAGGGGACTTCCTTTGGGAAGCAGAGGGGTGGCGGTGGGCATCTTTATATTCTTTGATTCAAATAAATAGTACCCCCCTTTTTCACCGTCCAATAAAAATAGGGACGCCTTATCCACCCCCATCGTCTGCGTAATGGTCTCAATGATCCTTTTTGAGAGGGATTGCAGATCAAGGATATTCACCATCGCCTTGCTGAATTTCCCAAGAGTCTCACGATAATTGTAGCGATCTTTAAAGAGAAAATGCTCCACTGCTTTCTCTGTCCTTGGTTTGATCCTGTGAAATAAGATGGCCGCCAGGAAAAGGAC